>JAAUQA010000088.1 GCA_012032855.1 Candidatus Competibacteraceae bacterium | reverse complement strand
CGCGCTCCTGGGCGGCAATCGCCACAGTCGTGCGCCGAGGTTCTCACTGCCGGTGCGCTCCAGAAAATCCGCGTTCGGGATCTGCATCAGATTGGACGGCCGCCAGTGCAGATCCTCCGGTTTGATCAGGTGGTGGCCGGTGATGGGTTTCATAAAACGTGGAGGTGGACAAGTCGCCGTCCGGCAACGCGGACGCGCCGGCGCGCTCAGGCCGGTTGGTCAACCGGGTGTTTCTCAGCGCGTTCCCGCACGAGCCGGACGACCAGGGAGGTCCATCCGGTCTGGTGACTGGCCCCGAGACCTTCCCCGGTCTCGGCGTGAAAATACTCGTGAAACAGCACGAGATTTTGCCAGTTCGGATGATCATCGTAGCGCCGGGCAATGCCGGTATCGCCGACATGGCTTTAACCTGGGACATCACCGAAGAATGGTGGGATACCATGCTGGACGTCAACCTCAAGGGCTATTGGCTGGCGGTAAAATATGTGGTGCCGCACATGCTGGCCCGGAATACCGGTGGCCGCATCATCATGACCTCATCGGTGGCGGGGTTGAGGGGCGAACCCGGCATGGCGCACTACTGCGCCTCGAAATGGGGGGTTATCGGCCTGGCCAAAACCCTGGCCCATGAGCTGGCCAAGTACAACATCACCGTCAACACGCTGCACCCGACGGCGGTGGACACCGACATTATCACCGGCATGGCCCAAGCCGCTGAAATGAGCAAGGAGGAACTGGTCGATTTCATCTTCTTGGGACATATGATGCCGGTCAAACTCATTGATGCCGACGACGTCGCCAAGGCTGCCTTGTGGTTGGCGTCGGACGAAGCGCGTTTTATCACCGGCCAAACGATGAAAATCGACGCCGGGAGGATGCTCAAATGAATCTGGATGTCCCTTATCGGCTTGCACCCGGCGTGGCGATTCGCCCCGAGCGGTTCGGCGGTTTGGCGTATCGCTATGAGAATCGCCGCCTGTTTTCCTGCATTCCCACGAACTGGTGGCTTTCGTGCGCGAACTAAATGGCGCGCAACCGCTGAGTCAGGCGCTCGACGATTTTATCGATGCGCGCGGTTTGCCGGGCTCTACCAGGGAGACGCTGGTCAAGGCGCTGACTCAACTCCAGAAACTGAAGATTCTCGATTCACCGTAGTCGCCTCCGACTGACGGAGACCACTGCGCCTGCTTCCGCAACGATGGGGTAGGCCCCGATGACCAAGCACTTTTCCACATCCACCCCGCCAGCTTTGTTGGACCGAGATGCTTTGCAGCCCCTGATTGATGCCCTGCACACGGCGGGTTACACGGTCATCGGTCCGCGTTTGCAAGATGCCGCTATCGTCTATGATCAGCTCGACTCGGCGGACGAGTTACCGCAGGGTTGGGATGATCAACAAGGCGGCGGCACTTATCGCTTGGTGCGCAGCGAGCGCGACGCGCTGTTCGATTATGTCGTCGGTCCGCATAGCTGGAAGCGTTATCTGTACCCCCCTCGGCAACAACTTTGGCAAGCTCAGCGGCGCGGCAAGGGCTGGCATATTAAAGCGCCTGAAGATACTGCGCCCGCTTATGCTTTCATCGGCGTGCGCAGTTGCGAGATTCACGCCCTGCAAATCCAGGACCGGGTGTTTGACAACGGTGATTTCGCTGATCCCGGTTATCTTTCCCGTCGGCAACAGGCGTTTATCGTCGCAGTCAATTGCGCCAGACCGGCCGGTCACCTGTTTCTGCTCCTCTATGGATACCGGGCCGCGGGCGGAACAGGGTTTCGATCTGTGCTTAACCGAATTGCTTGATGAGCAGCGGCATGATTTTCTAATAGAAGTCGGCTCGGTTAAGGGTGCAGATATACTCGCTAAGTTACCGCATCGACCTGCAAAGGCCAGTGATTTTGACCAAGCGGATGCGATCTTAACCACAGCGTCCAACGCCATGCAAAGGGCGATGGTGCCCGAAGTCGCCGCACTGCTCAAGGACAACCCGGAGCATCCCCGTTGGCAGGAAGTCGCCCAACGCTGCTTGAGTTGCGCCAATTGCACGCAGGTCTGCCCAACTTGCTTTTGCAGTACAGTGGAGGATGTCACCGATCTTGACGGGCAAACGGCAGAACGCTGGCGACAGTGGGATTCCTGTTTCACCATCGATTTCAGTTATATCCACGGTGGCAGCATTCGCCGCGAGACTCGCTCCCGCTATCGGCAATGGCTGACTCATAAGCTTTCGACTTGGCACGACCAATTCGATACCTCGGGCTGTGTGGGCTGCGGACGCTGCATCACTTGGTGCCCGGTGGGCATTGATCTCACCGAAGAAGTGCGGGCGATACAAGACAGCGAAGGAGGTAACTTGATATGCCTATCGAAGGACTTGAACGCCTACTCAAAGAACATCCTTTTTCCAGGGCATGGACCCCAAAGCGTGTGAGACGATTGCCGGTTGCGCCGCAAACGAACGCTTCAATACCGGCGAATACGTGTTTCGAGAAGGTGGGGCAGCCAACAAATTCTATCTCATTCGCCAAGGGATCATCGTGCTGGAGATTCACGTGCCGGGGCGTGAACCGATTATTGTTGACACGTTGGAAGACGGCGACATCCTCGGCTGGGCATGGCTAATGCCGCCTTTCCGCTGGGTTTACGATGCCCGGGCAATCAAGCTCAGCCGGCTGGTCAGCCTGGATGCGGAATGCTTGCGCGGCAAGTACCAGAGCGACCATACCCTGGCCTACGAGTTATTCAAACGGTTTATCCCGGTGATGGCGGATCGCTTAGCGGAGACGCGGCTACGTTTGATTGAGAAGGCCCAAGCCGATCCGACCAAGGCAGGGGGAGGGTTGTCATTATGAGCGACATTGAAGGACTTGAACGCTTGCTTAGGGATCATCGCTTCTTCCGCGATATGGACCCTAAAGCCTGTGAGGTAATTGCCGGTTGTGCGGCGAACGAGCGTTTTAACGCCGGAGATTATCTGATGCGTCAGGGTGAGGCCGCTGATAAGTTCTATTTGATTCGTCACGGCGCTGTCGCTCAGGAATTACATGTGCCGGATCGCGAACCGATCATCGTGCAGACTCTGCATGAGGGCGACATTCTGGGTTGGTCCTGGTTGGTGCCGCCCTATCAGTGGACAATGGATTCCCGCGCCATGCAATTGACCCGCGTGCTCAGCCTGGATGCGCGTTGTTTGCGCAGCAAATACGAAAACGATCCGACCCTGGCCTATGAGTTATTCAAGCGCTTCGTGCCGGTCCTTGCTGATCGTTTGGAAGCCGCCCGACTGCAACTGATCGATATTTATGGCTAGGCATTCGGAGGAAAACATGACGGCAACCACCGATCCTATGCTGCCCATCCCCTACCGCATCCACAAGATGCGGCGCGAATTGGCCGATACCTTCACTGTCGATCTCGTTCCCGAATCTGGCACGCATTCGCTGAGCTATGCCCCAGGCCAATTCAATATGGTTTATATGTTTGGAGCGGGAGAGGTGCCGATCAGCATCAGCGGCGATCCCGCTACAGCGCAACCCCTGGTACACACTATCCGGGCGGTGGGACCGGTGACGCGGGCTATGCAAGGGTTGCAACGTGGCGATACCCTGGGCATTCGCGGACCTTTCGGCAGCGCCTGGCCGGTTGTCGAAGCGGAAGGCAGTGACGTGGTGATTGTGACCGGCGGGGTCGGCCTCGCCCCCCTACGCCCGGCCATCTACCACATTCTGGCCCATCGTGAAAAATACGGCGATGTGCGCATCTATTACGGTGCCCGCAACGCCCGAAGATATTCTATTTCTCAAGGAACTCCAGGAGTGGCGCGGGCGTTTCGACCTGATTGTCGAAGTCACGGTGGATAGCGCCGTCGGCTATTGGGCTGGTCGAGTGGGGGTAGTCACGCATTTGGTTTCCCGTGGTCGTTACGATCCGGTCGATACCGTGGCGCTGGTTTGCGGGCCGGAAATCATGATGCGCTACACCATCAAGGCGCTCAATGAGCGCGGTGTCGATAACGACCAGATCTTTGTCTCCATGGAACGCAATATGAAATGCGCCATCGGCTTTTGTGGTCATTGCCAGTTCGGGCCGTACTTCGTTTGCAAGGACGGGCCGGTGTTTCGCTTCGATCAGATCGCACCCATTTTCGAGCTTCGGGAGTTATGACATGGCCGTTACCCGTAAACCCAAATTAGCAGTGTGGAAATTTTCTTCTTGCGACGGTTGTCAGCTCAGTCTGCTGGATTGTGAGGATGAATTGCTGGCTGTGGCGGCGAGCGTGGAGATTGCTTATTTTCTGGAAGCAACCCGCGCCCAAATCAAAGGGCCTTATGATCTGTCACTGGTCGAGGGCTCGGTAACGACGCCGGAAGATGCCGAGCGTATCCGCGCGGTGCGCCGTCAGTCCAAGACACTGGTTACCATCGGCGCTTGCGCCACAGCAGGTGGTATTCAGGCATTGCGTAATTTCAAGGATGTGGATCAGTTCATCGCCACGGTTTACGCTCATCCCGCGTATATCGACACCCTCGCCACCTCTACGCCTATCGCCGAGCATGTGCCGGTAGATTTCGAACTGCGCGGTTGCCCGATCGACAAACGGCAATTACTGGAAGTGCTCAATGCCTTTTTAAATAGCCGCAAACCTAATGTGCCGCGCCACAGCCAATGCATCGAATGCAAACAGGCGGGTACAGTCTGCGTCATGGTGGCCCGCGGAACGCCTTGCCTCGGGCCGGTCACTCAGGCGGGGTGCGGCAATCTCTGCCCGTCCTGCAATCGCGGCTGTTACGGTTGTTTCGGCCCCAAGGAGACCCCTAATACAGTGAGCCTGAGCAACCGCTTTGCTGAATTGGGTATGGAACAGCGCGGCATCCAGCACGCCTATCAGCTTTACAATGCCAACTCGCCGGAATTCCGCGAGGAGGGTCAGCGACATGAGTAATAAAACCCGCACCATCAAAGTCGATGCCTTGGCTCGGGTGGAAGGCGAGGGGGCGCTGACTGTGCGGATCAAGAATGATGTCATTGAAGAGGTCAAATTCCGCATTTTCGAGCCGCCGCGCTTTTTCGAAGCCTTGTTGCAAAGGCGCATGTACAGCGATGCGCCGGACATCACGGCCCGCATCTGCGGCATCTGCCCCATCGCTTATATGATGGGCGCTAGCCAGGCTATGGAAGATGCATTGGGCGTAACGGTTACTGGGCCGCTGCGGGATTTGCGGCGTATGATCTATTGCGGAGAATGGATTGAAAGTCATGTGCTGCACGCGTATCTGTTACACGCCCCGGATTTCCTGGGTTATGAAGACGCTATTCGCTTGTCCCAGCACCATCCTGGTGTCGTAGAAAAGGCGCTACAGCTCAAGAAACTCGGCAATCGAATACTGGAAGTGATTGGCGGACGTGCCGTGCATCCGGTTAATCTGCGGGTCGGCGGCTTTTACCGCGCGCCGCGCAAAAAGAAATCTGTGCGCTGATCGAAACTCTACAGTGGGCCGTGGAAGCCTCATTGGATACGGTGAAAATATTCGCCGGATTCGACTTCCCGGATTATCACTACGACTATACGTGCGTCTCGCTGCGTCATCCCGACGAGTATCCGATTACCGAGGGTCGGCTCGTATCCAACCGCGGCTTGGACATCGCTATCAATGAGTTTCCTGCTCATGTCACAGAGCAGCATGTGGCTCATTCCAATGCGCTGCAAGGTGTTTTGAACGGCAGCGATTCTTATCTGGTCGGACCCATCGCCCGTTACAACAACAATTACGACAAGCTTTCCGATTTAGCCAAACAGGCGGCCAGTGAGGCGGGTTTGGGACCGGTCTGCGACAACCCCTTCCAAAGTATCGTGGTGCGGGCTGTGGAAACCCTGTATGCCTGTGAAGAAGCCTTGCGAATGGCCCAAGTCTATGAGGAACCGGATGCCGCTTGCGTCGAATTGACGGCGCGGGCCGGCGAAGGCCACGGTTGTACTGAAGCGCCGCGCGGTATCTGCTATCACCGGTACCGTTTGGATGAGGAAGGCCGCATTTTAGAAGCGACGATTATTCCACCGACTTCGCAGAATCAGCAGCAAATCGAACGCGATCTGCATGGTGTGGTCGAGAAGAACCTCAATTTACCCGAGGATCAATTGAAGTGGCGCTGTGAACAGACCATTCGTAATTATGATCCCTGTATCTCTTGCGCCACGCATTTCTTGAAGCTGACGCTGGAACGAGATTGAACGACATACGCATTATCGGCGTTGGTAATACATGGCGCGGTGATGACGGGATCGGTCCTGCAGTCGTTCAGCACTTAACCTCGCGGGTTCCAGACACTGTTACGATATTGGAACACAATGGCGACGGAATCAGCTTGTTGGGCATCTGGGAGGGAGCGGCCTGGGTTATTGTGGTGGATGCTGCGTACTCGGGTGCAGAACCTGGTGCCACCTACCGTTTCGACGCTGCCGAGACAGCAATACCACGCGGATTTTTTCATGCTTCGACCCATGAATTGGGTGTTGCGGAGGCGGTGGAACTAGCCCGTTCCTTAGGGCGTCTGCCGGAGCGGTTGATTGTTTATGCCATTGAGGGAGAGTGCTTCTCTGCCGGTGCTGAGTTATCTCCGGCGATTGCCGACGCAGTGGAATCGGTAGCGGAACGGATCGTCGCCGAGCTCAACTGCGTGCGTACAGCGTAGGGAGAGCGATACCGTGTTTACGCATCTTGCGGTACAGGGTGTTACGGCTCATATTGAGGTGAGCAGCGGTCTCGTGATATTCCACTGATGCAGCTCCAACGCCCGCATTAACGCCTGTTTTTCTGCATAGTTGAGAATATTGGCTGATTGTTCCGGTGCTTCGGGATGCATGCCATCGCGGTTTTTTGCTACTAACGGTTCTTGCGTCGCGGTTTGAGCGATCACTGGCGGCAGATCAGTCAACCGGATACTATACCCCTCACACAGGGCCACTGCTGTGCGCAGCACATTGCGTAGCTGGCGGATGTTGCCGGGCCAGTGATACGCGTCTAAGGCCGCTCTAGCCGCTTTGTCTAGGGAAATATACTGGCCGGCGCTTTCCGCTTGCAATAGTTGGTCAATCAACAAACCCCGGTCCCTACGCTCGCGCAATGGCGGCAACTCCATGATCATCCCATTCAGCCGGTAAAAGAGGTCTTCGCGGAAGGCGTCGTGGTTTACGCGATTTTGCAAATCCTGATGAGTGGCACTGATGACATGCATTTCCACCGGTATCGGTGTTTCACTGCCGAGGGGCAGCACTTCCTTATCTTCCAAAACCCTGAGCAAGCGAGTTTGCAAAAATAACGGCATGTCGCCGATTTCATCCAGGAACAAGGTTCCGCCGTCAGCCTGCAGGATCTTGCCGCGTCTGCCTTCGCGGCGAGCGCCCGTGAATGCACCGTGCCGATAGCCGAACAATTCGCTCTCTATCAGATTTTCCGGAATGGCGGCGCAGTTCACGGCAACAAACGGTTTGTCGGCCCGTTCACTCGCCTGATGGATCGCTCTGGAGAAGGCTTCCTTACCGGTGCCGGTTTCACCGTATGATCAGCAGGTTGATGTCCTTATTCATGACCCGCTTGGCACACCGCACGTTGTAAGCGACGCGCGGGATCATCTCCTTGCAGCTTATCCAAAGCCTGAGTCTGTGAAGGCCGGGCCGATTTGACACTCTCCGCTAAACGACCGGTAGCGACCCGCCGCACCGGCGCACGTAAGGTAACGAAGTAGGATTTACCTTTGCGGTCTTCCAATGGCCAGACCGCATGGGGTTGCTCGCGCTGAGCGCGGCCTAACAGGGAATCGAGATTAACTGCGAAGACCTCGTTCAATGCATGTTTGCGCAATTGCGACAAATTGCCGTGACCAACCTGTTCTAATGCACTTCGATTGGCGGCGAGGATAGCGCCACCTTCATCGAAGGCAATCATGCCTTCACTGAGTAGATCTACGAAATTCAGGTTGCTGAGAGAAACGCAACACCCAACAGTTAGCGAACTGCTTAAGAAAATAGCGATTTTCAATGAGTTTCGCCGACATCCCGGCCAGCGCAAGAGTGTGGGTTTGGCTACGTCTGGAATCACGACAGTTGACCGAAGACACGTCCAAGGCTGCCAGTAGATCACCGTAGGGATCGAACACGGGAGCTGCGGAACAGGTCAACTTGATATTGTTTACGCGGTAATGCTCATCCAAATGAACGGTCAGTGGAAGCTGTTCTATCAGGCAGGTGCCGATGGCATTGGTGCCTTCCTGGTCCTCGCTCCACACCGCGCCGCGCCATAGACCGGCACGCATGAAATCATTGCGCAGCACCGGATCGCTGACGCTGTGTAGAATAATCCCGTCACGGTCGGTCAGCAAAATAGCATAGCCGGAATGAGAGATCTGTTGATACAGGTGATCGATCTCGGCGCTGGCGATCTGCAACAGGCTATCTATCCGCTCATAGTGTTCCGCTAAGCGTTGCTGTTCGATAACGAGCGTCTGATGCCGCTCTGCCGGTTCAATGATGTAGCCTTCCAGGCAGCGTTTCCACGACCGCAGGATATTATCTTCGATAGTAATCCCGTTGTGGCCCTCCTGAAGAACTGAAAGGATCCGTTGTATGTGTTGATCAGAAAGATCCTTCGCCATGAATTTTTCCTCCGAGTATTGATCTTCGTAAACTTCCGGAAATCTGACTCAGGTTTTATTCCGGGCAAAGCAAGTTTGCCCGGAACATGTGAATTATATTTAGAGTTTAGTCGCAGTGTATCGATTGCGTATCAATATCTGTGTCAAGCGCGTGACAGTTGTGCAAATGGCTCAGAAAAATGAGCCTAAAATTATGATTTTTATGACGTACTTTTAAAATACTCAGACTTAAAGGGGGTATGTTTTGCACTTGCATTCACTGCCATTACAGGCTTAACTCCTGTAATGGCCGCGAAGAACCAGAACCAAAGTGCCTCGGCGATTTGCAGGTCTCATCAGTTGGCAGCGTCCGGCGTGTCCGGATTGGGGGGATCGCTATCCCAGCCTGCCACTCATCTGTCACTTAATCCCAAAGGAGGACCGCAGCATGCTACGATCGCTGCATATCGATCCTGAGAAGTGTACCGGCTGTCTGCAGTGCGAGATGGCTTGCTCCCTGGAGAATGAAGGAGTTTTCAATACTGCGAAATCCCGCATCAAGGTGTTCACGTTCCACGAAGAAGGTCGTTTCGTACCCTATACCTGTACGCAGTGTGACGAAGCGTGGTGCATGCATGCCTGTCCCGTGGAGGCGATCAAACTGAACAAGCTGACCGGCGCCAAAGAAGTCGTGGAATCGATTTGCGTCGGCTGCAAGGTCTGCACCATCGCCTGTCCCTTCGGCACCGTGAACTATAATGAAGACAGCGGCAAAGTCGTCAAATGTGATCTGTGCGGCGGCGAGCCGGAGT
>JAAUQA010000551.1 GCA_012032855.1 Candidatus Competibacteraceae bacterium | reverse complement strand
GAACGTATTCAGAAGGTTGGTGAGCCCGCTGTGGCCGGGTCACCTGCCCCGGCTGGCAGTGATACGGCTTCGGCTAGCCCGGCTCCTCAACAAGTTGCTGCTGTCACTGCGCCTTCAGGCGAAGCTATTTATAGCCAAGCTTGCGCTGCTTGTCATGCTGCTGGTGTGCTGCAAGCACCTAAGTTGGGTAGCAAAGAGCAATGGGAGCCGCGCTTCGCGCAAGGATTGGATACGCTGGTTCATAATGCAACCAATGGAATCCGCGCTATGCCGGCCAAGGGAGGTCATCCCAATTTGACTGAGGACGATATTCGAAGCTCCGTCGTCTACATGTTGAAGGAAAGTGGTATCGAAGTCGCTGAGGCAACTACCCAAGTCGCCGAGGTATCTCCCTCGACTGCGACTGAACCCGCTACTCCGGCGCAAGAAGCTACCCCTGTTGATACCACGCCAACCCAACCCGTCGTTACGGCAGCACCGCCAGCGACTGCACCGCCTCCACCTGTTGTCAACCAGTCTGTAAGCGAGGTAACTCTGGCAGCTGCAGAGGCAGCTAACGCCGCATCCCAGGCCGCTGCAGCCGCATCTCAAGCTGCAGCCGCAGCATCTCAAGCTGCAGCCGCAGCATCTCAAGCCGCCGCAGCTGTTTCGCAAGCCATTGATATGGTTAGGGAAATCGCCTCAGACCAGACAGTCCCGCAAGTTAAATCAACGTTGTCGGGTCCAGCTGAAAAAGCCGAACCGGCCTCTGTTCCGTCGGCTCCTGCGCCTCAACCGACTGACGATACATCCAAGCCCACCGCGCCAGTAGTTGAAAAAGCGGCAGAAGAAGCGACTGCCATTCCACGCACTTTATCGGGACCTCCAGCTAATGCACCGGCGAAGCCTGCCCCCTCGGCCAACTCCGAGCCGGTTGTGCCGACGTCGGTAGAAAAAACTGCGCCGACGACCGAGGAACAAGTAATAGCGACTACTCCAGAAGCAGCGCCTACTGCTCCGGCCACCGAACCAGCTACTGCTACAACCCAGGAACCAGTTACGACTGCACCGCCATCGACTGAAGTGGAAGGCGCAGTAGAGGTTGTGGTCCCGGCTGATATCCAGTTGGCGCGCGGTAAACAGCTATATAGCACTGCCTGTGTGATTTGCCATCAAGCCGGCGTGGCAGGCGCGCCTAAACTCGGCGATAAAGCAGCTTGGGCACCTCGTTTGACGCAGGGCTTCGATACGCTGGTTGACCATTCGATCAAAGGTTATAAAGGCATGCCGCCTAAAGGGGGTCGACTGGATATACCTAACCGAGAGATCAGGTCGGCGGTAGGCTACATGCTTTCCGAGCTTGAGTAAGCTCCAAAGCCATAGCATAGGAAACGGCGGAGCCTGTCAGCGGCGTTCTCTAAGTCGCATCCGACAGCAGCTCCGCCTGATCGCTACCAATTTAGGAGTTTAATCGGAAGCTTGTTCCAATAGGCTTAACAAGCCTGCCTCATCCAAGACTGAGATGCCCAATGCTTGGGCTTTTGCCAACTTGGATCCCGGTTCAGCGCCAGCAACCAAGTAAGATGTCTTGGCGGATACGCTGCTAGAGACTTTCGCTCCCAGTCGTTGTAAATGGGTTTTGGCTTGGTCCCTGCTCATTCCGTTCAACGTGCCGGTAAGCACGAACGTTTTGCCTGCCAGCGCCTGACCTTCCCTTGGTGTGGTGTCTGACTCCGACCAATGTACTCCAGCCTGGCGCAATCGGCCTATAATCTCCCGATTGTGTGGTTCACCGAAAAAGGCCCGGATATTCGCTGCAGCGACCGGCCCGATATCCGGAACTTGTTGCAATTGATCAAGATCGGCAACCATAAGCTGGTCCAATGCGCCGAAATGGCGAGCTAAAATCTGTGCAGTTGCCTCCCCGACTTCCCGGATACCAAGGGCATACAAAAAGCGAGCCAAAGGTAGTGGACTTGCTTCGTTCCAGGGTGTGGCAAAGATTCTCAGCCGATTTCGGTCCCATGCGTTCCAGAGTGGTTAGCTTGGCTACACCCAAATCATAAAGATCTGCGGGACTTTGCACCGCTGCTTGTTCGACCAGTTGCCCCACCAACTTTTCACCCAATCCTTCAATATCCATAGCGCGACGGGAAGCAAAATGGCGAATGGCCTCTTTACGTTGAGCGCTGCAAAACAAGCCGCCGATGCATCGAGCCACCGCCTCGCCTTCAGGACGGATAACCTGAGACCCGCAAACGGGGCAGCATTCCGGCAAGACGAAAGAAACGGCTTCGGCAACCCGATGCTCCGGCAGCACTCTTACTATCTCAGGGATAACGTCCCCGGCCCGCCGGATGATGACCGTGTCTCCGACCCGCACATCTTTGCGTTGCACCTCATCGGAGTTGTGTAAGGTCGCGTTGGTCACGGTCACACCACCGACTAAAACCGGCGCCAGACGAGCAACCGGAGTCAAGGCCCCGGTTCGCCCCACTTGTATCTGGATATCCGTTACCGTTGTCGATGCCTCCTCGGCCGGGAATTTATGGGCCAATGGCCCAACGCGGCGCACGAGCGACAAAACCCAGTGTACGTTGCTGGTCTAACCGATCAACTTTGTATACAACGCCGTCGATCTCATAAGGTAGTGATGTGCGCTGCGCTGACAGTTGTTGATAGTACTTCAAACAGCCTTGAACACCCGTGACCACTTGTAAGTCTGGACAAATCCGCAAACCCCAGGCGGCCAAACGGCTGATCATTTCACTGTGACGTAGCGGTAGTTCTGCGCCTTCCAACACTCCGATGCCATAACAAAACATATCCAATGGTCGCGTTGTAGTGACCTGGGGGTCCAGCTGCCGCAAACTGCCGGCAGCAGCGTTACGTGGATTGGCAAAGGTTTTTCGCCGCGTTGGTCTGGCCTGGGCGTTGGACGGAGGACAGTGGACACGCACCTTGGCCCGTGCCGACGACGAGCATCTAGTCCTCTGCGAGGGGGCGTCCTGCGACTGCTGCGACGAGCACAAGCACTGCGCCGAGAACGACGAACAGCACGACGCTAACGGTCTTCCAGAAGTCCAGGTCGCCATTCGCCAGCACGCTACCTCCGACCCCAACCGATCCAGCCCCCGCCAAGCCCAGGAGGGCGCTCAC
>JAAUQA010000550.1 GCA_012032855.1 Candidatus Competibacteraceae bacterium | reverse complement strand
AACAGGAACAGGAAAAACAGCGGCCTACGCCATTCCTGCGGTTGAGCACCTTTTAAATAACGACTCAAGCACCGCCCTTATTCTGACACCAACCCGCGAACTGGCCGTGCAAGTCTGCACAGCAATCAAGAACTTTAATACCGATCGCCAACTGCGGATTCTGCCGATCTATGGTGGTCAGTCGATCGAATTGCAAATCAACCGCCTGCGCCGGGGCATTCATATTGTTGTCGGTACACCAGGTCGGGTGATTGACCTGCTGAACCGCGGTGAACTGAAGATTGACCAAATTGATTGGTTTGTCCTGGATGAAGCGGATGAAATGCTCAACATGGGCTTCATTCAAGACGTTGAAAAAATTCTGAGCCGCGCTCCAAAACAGCGTCAAACGGCGTTCTTCTCCGCGACCATGGACCCCTCGATTCGTAAGCTGATCTCCAAATTCTTGAACGATCCCGTTAATGTTGCGATCAAGCAGCAAAAGGCATCACCATCCCGGATTCGTCAGTTGGCATACATGGTGCCCCGTGGTTGGAACAAGATGCGTTGCTTGCAACCGATCTTGGAACTCGAAGAGCCGGAATCGGCGATTATTTTCGTCCGCACTCGTCGCACCGCTGCCGAGCTGACGAGCGAATTGCAAGGTGCCGGCTATAGTGTTGACGAGTATCATGGCGACCTGAGCCAAGGCCAGCGTGAACGCTTACTCCAACGGTTTAAGAACCACCAAGTGAAGTGGATTGTCGCCACTGATATTGCGGCACGGGGTATCCACGTCGATGATTTGAGCCACGTTATTAACTTTGAGTTGCCGGACAGCCCCGACAGCTACGTCCACCGCGTTGGCCGGACTGGCCGTGCGGGTAAAGAAGGGACTGCGATCTCCATCGTTCATCCTTTGGATCGCCGTAAGTTGCGCGATGTGGAAAACCATATCAACCAAAAGCTGGAAATCCTTTCGATGCCGACACGGGCGGAGCTTGAGGCACAGCAAATTAGCAAGCTGAAGACACAGTTAACAGCCGCATTGGCCGGTGAGCGGATGGCGTCCTTCTTGCCGATCGTCGCTCAGCTGGAAGAAGAGGGCTATGAGTCCCATGCTGTTGCCGCCGCCGCACTGCAAGTCTTCTACGACAAGACCCGTCCGAGCTGGAGCAGTGAGTATGTTGAACCAACGGAAGATGAGCTGAACGATCGTGGCGGTAGCGGCGGTTATCGTCGTGACGGTTATCGTGGTCGCCGTGATAATGCTAATTACCGCAGTCGCAGTGGCGGCGGTGGTTACCGAGGTGGCGGTCGTAACAGTAGCAGCAGCTACGATCGGCCCCGTCGCACGGGTGAAACCCCTCGCCCGATCAAAAGCGGTAGGCACACACATTGGTGCATTCCCTCAATGATGAGCCTGGAGTTTGCCCGAATTTAAGTTTGGTGGTCTGATTGTCCACACAACAATGGGATGCTGATTTTCGGCATCCTATTTCTTTGGGAGTGTCGGGATAGAAGTGTCGGTATGGGATGAGTGTGTAAGTCAGGCTGGCAAGATGTTATCAACCGAACTACTCACGTTTTATCGCCAAATGGCCGAGCGTGATTTAACGATCGTCGATCTGGAAACCACGGGTTTTGCGCCGCCTGTGGCCCGGGCGATTGAAATTTCGATCATTAAGGCCAATCTCCAAGCTGGGCTTCAAGATCAAATCACCCATCTGATTAATCCCGGCGTGCGAGTGCCGGAACAAATTACGCGACTTACGGGTATTTCTCAGGCAATGGTCGCATCTGCTGATCGGGAAACCGAAATCTGGCCCCGGTGCTGGCCTTGGTTATCCGATGGTGTATTCACAGCCCACAATGTCGCGTTTGATTATGGCTTCGTCAAAGCCGAACTCAAGCAGCAAGGTTACGACTGGCATAAAGCGAGCACTGATCAATTTTGCACCGTGATCTTCTCGCGTTTGATGCTGCCGGATCTGCCATCCCGCAGTCTGCCCAAGTTGGTCGAACATTTTGGCTTTGCGGTGGGACGATCGCACCGAGCGGCCGCCGATACCTTAGCTTGCTGGTTACTGGCTCAACGCCTACTGACAGAAGTCGGTGAAACTGATGATGCCGACTTGCTAGAACGTTTTGGTAAGCAGTGGCTGCCAATGCGGGAAGTCACCCAGATATTTGGCTGTAAACAGGCGATCGCCCAGCGCAAACTGCATCAAGCCGGACTGGAACCCCGCATATCCGGTCGTAGCAAAACTTTGATGTATCAGCGGGCAGCGGTTGAGCGCGTATTTTGGGAAACTCAAGGACAGCAGACTTCGCTGTTTTAGATTGGATTTAGATAGGACTGTTTTCGCTTGGACTGCTTGAGAAGACGTGATCGAAAATCAAAAAAACGCGCCTGGAAGATTCTCCAAGCGCATCTTGACTAGATTTAATCGACTGGATTCAGCTGATACATAATCACAGAGCCGCTTAGCCATAGTGCTAAGGACTGTCCTAGGCCGGCTTGTTAAGTATCAGCGTCAATTTTACGCTTCTTCCGCCATGCACTCACGCCCAAAACCAATCAAACCTGGCAGTATCGCTGGGGGTCGGAATCGGATCAACCACACCAAACGCCACTTCACCGATCGAGGCACTGCGGAAGCCGGGATCGGCCACGTTATCACGGTTGGGCGCTTCATATGGATAAGCTGAACCAATCAGCAGACGGATATACCGTGCCGAAATGGTACTACCGAGATCAAATACCTGGGCTTGTTCAACAAAGGATGGAACGTTCAGTGGTGAAACTGCTTGATCCGCTGCGATGAAAGAATTGACGTAGGTTAAGTCGGATAAATCAGCGTTGTTACCAGCCAAAATATCAAATTCTTTGATCCCGAACACGTCCTCATTCCACAGCACGACATTGGCAATGGAAAATACACCGCCCAAGTCGAAATCAACGTCACCAGTTGTCGTTCCCGCAGATGCAAACCACTCACGGGATTGCCGATCGGAATGCAGCGCATCCGGATTAGCATTCGTATTGTTTGCTAAATACGATGCTTGATCTTCACCATTCGTATAGGCCCGATACAAGCCAACTTTATCAATGACACTATTAATATTCGAAGCGCCACCAGAAGAAAAAGCCGAATTG
>JAAUQA010000549.1 GCA_012032855.1 Candidatus Competibacteraceae bacterium | reverse complement strand
TGAAATGCTGCAACGCGTTTACGGCACTGCCTGGGCCAACAAGAAGGATCTCGAAGAGTACCTGCTGCGCCTCGAAGAAGCTGAGAAGCGCGATCATCGCCGCCTGGGCAAGCAACTGGGCTTGTTCCACTTCCAGGAAGAAGCTCCGGGCATGGTGTTTTGGCATGATCACGGCTGGCGCATTTATACCCAGATCCAGGCCTATATGCGCGGCAAACTGCGCAGCCATGGCTACAAGGAAGTGAATACTCCCGAGGTGGTTGATATCTCCCTGTGGCAGAAATCCGGACATGCCGAGAAATTTATTGATGATATGTTCATCACCGAATCGGAAAACCGTACTTATGCGGTGAAACCAATGAACTGCCCCTGCCATGTCCAGATTTTCAACCAGGGCCTGGTCAGCTATCGCGACCTGCCGCTGCGTTTGGCTGAATTCGGTTCCTGCCACCGCAATGAGCCTTCCGGTGCATTGCATGGCCTGATGCGGGTTCGGGCTTTCGTGCAGGACGATGCGCATATCTTCTGTACTGAAGACCAGGTGCAGCAGGAATCAGCCAACTTCATCGCCCTGTTATATGAAATTTACCGCGAATTTGGTTTCAACGAGGTGCTGGTCAAGTTATCCACCCGGCCCGAAAAACGAATCGGTGACGATGCGCAATGGGACCTGGCAGAGCAAACCCTGGCCGCCGCCCTGAACGAGGCCGGCATTGAGTGGAAGGAAAATCCGGGCGAAGGTGCTTTCTACGGCCCCAAAATCGAATTTTCATTGAAAGACACCATTGGGCGCGTCTGGCAGTGCGGTACTTTGCAGGTGGATTTCTTTATGCCGGGTCGTCTGGGCGCGTCATACGTCGACGATTCCAGCAGCAAAAAGGTGCCCGTCATGCTGCACCGGGCCATACTGGGCTCGCTGGAGCGCTTTATCGGTATATTGATCGAGAACTACGCGGGTGCTTTTCCTGCCTGGCTGGCGCCGGTGCAGGGTGTGGTGCTGAACATCTCTGAAAAACAGAATGATTACTGCAAGTCTGTCTCCCAAGTGCTTAGAAATAAAGGCTTCCGCATCGATACAGACTTGAGAAACGAGAAAATCGGCTTTAAAATCCGCGAGCACACCTTGGCAAAGGTTCCCTATCTGCTTGTGGTCGGTGACCGGGAAGTTGAGAACGGCGAAATCGCTGTTCGTTCCCGCGCTGGTGAGGATTTGGGCAGCATGAGCCTGGATGATTTTGCCAAACACCTGGCTGCCGATGTTGAGCAGTTGGGTCGGGTTGGGCTCTGAATAATTCAGTCCTGAATTATCTGAGCACGCAAGACAAAGAAGTGATTTTTGTTTTGCTTCATTTTCAATGGTTTGAAATCATTGAAAATGGCGGTACATCCATGTACCGCAAAACCCTGATTGAATCAGGGTTTCCCCATTAATTGACAGGAGGATACGCACATCGCAACAGGTAAAGAGACGCGGCGCAATGACGAAATCACCGCACCGCAGGTTCGAGTAATCGACGCAGAGGGAGAGCAAGCCGGAGTAATGTCCATCGCAGCGGCATTAGGTCTGGCAGAAGAAGCAGGGATGGACCTGGTCGAAATCGCACCCAATGGCGAAACCACCGGTTTAGCCGCATCATGGATTCGGCAAGTATCGCTTCGAAGCGCAGAAGAAAGCACAAGGCGCCAAGAAAAAGCAAAAACAAATCCAGATCAAGGAAGTCAAATTCCGGCCCAATACCGAGGTGGCCGATTTCCAGGTGAAGATCCGCAACGTGCGGCGCTTTCTTGACGAGGGCGACAAGGTCAAGATCACGCTGCGTTTTCGCGGCCGTGAAATGGCCCACCAGGAGTTCGGTACACTGATGTTGAAGCGCATCGAGACTGAATTGGCTGATGAAATCACGGTTGAGCAGTTCCCCCGTATGGAAGGCCGCCAGATGGTGATGATGATCTCTCCCAAGAAGACCTGAAAATGCTTTGAAGGGTTTAAAGCCTGTTGAAAGTCAGTTATACTTCGCGGCCCTTTGCGCAGGGTGCCCGGAATTGATCGGGAATTTCACCCCCAAAAGGGATTAAAAGCGCTGCCAAGCTTGCAAGAGTCATTCCGGACTTAGGCCGGATGACCGCTTGAGTGACGTAAATGAACAGCTCCGGAAAGGAGCACAAAGGAGTATTCCATGCCCAAGATGAAAACCAATCGGGGCGCGGCCAAACGTTTCAAGAAAACCGCTTCAGGCGGATTCAAGCGTGGCCATGCCTTCCACAGCCATATCCTGACCAAAAAAGATCAGAAGCGTAAGCGTGGCTTGCGGGGCACCGACATGGTCGATGCCGCCGACGTCAAGTCCATCAAACGCATGCTGCCGTACGCATAACAGGAGCACAGGAAAATGGCCAGAGTAAAACGTGGTGTACAAGCCCATGCCCGTCACAAGAAAGTGCTGGACGAAGCGAAGGGTTATTATGGAATGCGGCGCAAAGTCTATCGCGTCGCCAAGCAGGCGGTCATCAAGCCGGCCAGTATTCTTATCGCGATCGTCGCCAGCGGAAGCGGCAGTTCCGCGCCCTTTGGATCGTTCGCATCAACGCAGCCTCGCGGCAGTTTGGTTTGTCTTACAGCCGCTTTATTGCCGGGCTGAACAAAGCCGAAATCGAAGTCGATCGCAAAGTCCTTGCCGACCTGGCGGTTCATGATTTGGCTGCGTTCGGTGTATTAGCAGAAAAAGCCAAGGCCAGCCTGGATTGATCTCAGCAGTCATCCGGTTGATTCCGGATGCTGGGTCCTGTCAACGGGGCAGGACGGTGCAAGATAGAAAAGGGAAGGGCCGTGGTCCCTTCCCTTTTTTTTTTGAAGACACTCCCCGGTGTCGCGGCATTCTCCGCAATAATCGGAAATTGCTTATCAATTTGGTTTGGCAAGACGGATCACTGGAATAGTTAAGTGGACAATATTCAGGCAATAGAGACGCGTGCTACGGCGGAAATTGCCGCCTGCACCGATTTGCGGGCGCTGGATGAATTGCGCGCCATCGCGGTGGATGACCAGGCCGATGGCGAAAGCCGGCGCGCGGCGTTGACCACGTTAGCGACTCGAGAACCGTCCGCCTGATCTCGCCGCCGTGCTGAAGCAGGCCGTCAAGGC
>JAAUQA010000548.1 GCA_012032855.1 Candidatus Competibacteraceae bacterium | reverse complement strand
ATGCCGAGCTGATGAACCGAGATGCACTCGCAACGCACCCAGCCGAATCATGAACTATGGCGGGCAGTGTCGGCACCGAAGAAAATCACGTCGCCGTTGCCGGCGCCGGTCCGTTCCAACACGGCGGTCAGCACCTCATCCGGTAGGAATTTCACGATCGGCGACTGTAAACCCTCCCGACCTCGGGAGACCTCGTTGACTTTGATATACGCCAAGCCTTTCGCGCCATAACGACCGACGAACTCGGTACAGTCATCGATTTCCTTGCGGCTCATCTTATTTGCTCCGCCGGGAATGCACAGCGCCGCTACCCGTCCACGGGGATCGTTGGCTGGACCGGCAAAGACTTTGAAATCCACCTCAGTCATCAGATCCGACAGTTCGATCAATTCCAGCGGGATACGTAAGTCGGGCTTATCAGACCCGTAGCGCTGCATGGCCTCGGCATAGGTCATGCGCGGAAATGGATCAGCTAGGTCAATATTCAGCACGGTTTTGAATAACTGATGGACCAAATTTTCCATCAGGCCGGTGATTTGCTCTTCATCCATGAATGACGTTTCAACGTCGAGCTGAGTAAATTCCGGTTGCCGATCGGCGCGTAAGTCCTCGTCGCGGAAGCAACGCACAATTTGATAATAACGGATCAAAACCCGCCACCATCAGCAATTGCTTGAACAGCTGCGGCGACTGCGGCAACGCAAAGAAACTGCCCGGATAGGTGCGACTGGGCACTAGATAATCGCGTGCGCCTTCCGGGGTAGCCCGAGTCAGCATCGGCGTTTCGATGTCCAGAAAGCCGTGACTATCCATGAAACGACGGATGGTGCCGACGATTTCGGCGCGCAAACGCAAGCGCAGTTGCATTTCCGGGCGGCGTAAATCCAGATACCGATAGCGCAACCGGACTTCTTCCGATACCTCCTCGTCTTCGATCTGAAATGGGATCGGTTCGGAACGATTGAGAATGTCCAATTCCAACCCCAGCACTTCGACTAGGCCAGTGGGTAGGTTGGGATTCTCGGTGCCGGCGGGGCGTGGACGAACCCGTCCTTTGACCCGCACTACATATTCATTGCGAATTCGTTCGGCATGAGCAAAGGCTTCCGGGGTATCGGGATCGATAACCACTTGAACGATGCCGTCCCGATCCCGTAGATCGATAAAAATGACGCCGCCATGATCGCGGCGACGATGTGCCCAGCCGCAAAGCTCGACCGTGGTATCGATAAAGTGTTCGTTGATTTGGCCGCAATAATGACTGCGCATCAGATAATTTCCGTGATGATTCGACTGAATGAGGTGGCGGCGCTGCGAGCGACGCGCCGTTATAGAAGAGGGAATAGTAAGGATTAAACCGACGTTGGGCAAGAATGGGTTAATGGGTATGGGTCGGTTTTCTCGCCACTCATAGCGTGGCCTGGGGTTGGCGGTTGCTGTGCTCGGGGGTCTTTTGTGTTGCGGCGCAACATTCGTTGTGCTATTAATAGTTCATCAAATACCCCATAAACTACACCGGAATCTGGCGGCAACAGTGCTATCCACTTTTCGCTGCACATGGTGAAAAAACGGCGCAAACTATTCACCCTTACGCCATTTTTCCCAACGCAAAATCCACTCTCTCGGCAATCAGCAACCACTGTGGGTTGAGGACCATCCTGTATGTACGAAATCATTGAAGAACTGGATAAGAAACGCAGTGCCGCTCGCTTGGGCGGTGGTCAAAAACGGATCGACAGCCAGCACCAGCGCGGTAAGCTGACTGCTCGCGAACGCCTAGAGGTATTGCTTGATCCGGGCACGTTCGAGGAGTGGGACATGTTCGTCGAGCACCGCTGTATCGATTTCGGTATGGCGGAACAAAAAATACCGGGTGACGGTGTAGTGACAGGGTACGGCACGATTAACGGCCGAATCGTGTTCGTATACAGCCAGGATTTTACCGTGTTTGGCGGTTCGCTGTCGGAAGCGCATGCCGAAAAAATTTGCAAAGTGATGGATCATGCCATGAAAGTCGGCGCGCCGGTAATCGGCCTCAACGATTCCGGTGGGGCCCGCATTCAGGAAGGTGTCGCTTCTTTGGCGGGTTATGCTGATGTATTCCAGCGCAATGTGATGGCTTCAGGTGTGATCCCACAAATTTCCGTGATCATGGGGCCTTGCGCCGGGGGCGCGGTGTATTCTCCGGCCATTACCGATTTCATTTTTATGGTCAAAGACACATCTTACATGTTCGTCACCGGTCCCGAAGTGGTGAAGACCGTGACCCACGAGGACGTGACTCAGGAACAGCTGGGCGGTGCGATGACCCATTCCACCACTTCCGGCGTGGCTGATTGGGCGTTCGACAACGACGTGCAGGCATTGCTCGCGGTGCGTCGGTTTATAAATTTTTTGCCCGCTAATAATCGCGATCATTCACCGGTGCGACCAACCCCGGACCCTGCGGAACGCATTGAGCCGTCATTGGATACCCTGGTGCCGCCCAATCCCAATCAGCCCTACGACATCAAAGAATTGCTGTTCAAGGTGTTGGACGATCATGAGTTCGTTGAACTGAAGCCGGATTACGCCAAGAATATCATTATTGGTGTCGGTCGCATGGAAGGTTCCACGGTAGGGATCGTCGCCAATCAGCCGCTGGTGCTGGACAGGGTGCCTGGATATTAAGTCTTCGTTGAAAGCAGCCCGGTTCGTCCGGTTCTAGCGATGCGTTCAATATTCCCATCATCACCTTTGTCGATGTGCCCGGTTTCATGCCCGGCACCGAGCAGGAATACAACGGCATCATCAAGCATGGCGCTAAACTGCTGTACGCTTATGCCGAAGCCACGGTGCCCAAAATTACCGTGATTACCCGCAAAGCCTATGGCGGCGCTTATGACGTGATGAGTTCCAAGCACCTGCGCGGCGACGTCAACTTCGCCTGGCCCAACGCCGAGATCGCGGTGATGGGCGCCAAGGGCGCGGTGGAGATCATCTTCCGCGAGGACAAGGCCGACGCGGCCAAGCTGTCGGCGCGCGAGGCCGAGTACAAGGCACGCTTCGCCAACCCCTTCGTCGCCGGCAGCCGCGGCTTCATCGAGACGTGATCCAGCCGCACGAAACGCGCAAGCGCATCTGCCGCTCGCTGGCGATGCTGCGC
>JAAUQA010000547.1 GCA_012032855.1 Candidatus Competibacteraceae bacterium | reverse complement strand
GCTCGCTGCGTCAATCAGTAAAGGCGTGTATTGTCGGCGCTCAATGGCTCTCTCTGGCCAAATCGCCGGCAAATTCCATAGTAGCCAGGAATGTCATGAACAACCCAACCAGCGCAATCAGCTCCGACGACTGCGAGCGGGAACCGATTCACCGGGTCGCTTCGATCCAGTCCTGTGGCGCTTGTTGGTATTAACGCCGGAATTGCACGTGCTCCAAGCCAGTGCCAATCTCGGCGATTTTCTGCATCGATCCGAGCTGCTTACGTTCCCGGCCAAACTGCAGGACTTGATCGGCAACCAACAAGCGGCCCGCATCGACGCCCTTTACGTCGATCTTCCTGAAGGAGCCCACCGCAGTGCGACAATACCAATAGCTCACAATGAGGGGTCCCGTGTCTTGCGTGTCGTTGCGCACAGAATGGCTGCACAGTACTCATTGGAAATCCAATTCGAAGAACATGCCACGGCGCCTGAAACTTCTCCCATTGACACGCTACCTGAGGCGTTGCGAGCGGCTTTGGAAATTAGCGAAAGTGTGTTCCTCAACGCCAAACTGGCCACCGCCAAAATCGCTGAATACACCGGCTATGCCCGAGTCATGGTTTACCGCTTTCATTCCGACTCGAGCGGCGAGGTTATCGCGGAAACCCGACGCCCCGATTTGACGCCATATCTCGGGCTATGCTATCCGGCGACCGATATTCCGGCACACGCACGGCGCTTGTACGCACTCAACCGGGTGCGCTCAATTGCGGCTGTCGACGCGGCCCCGGTTGCGCTGCAACCGCCTGATCATCCGGTGACCGGGGAACCGCCGGATATGACCTATTCTATCCTGCGCAGCGCACCGCCAACCCATATCGAGTATCTGCAGAATATGGGTGTTGCCGCCACCTTGTCCTCGGCAATAATGGTCAACGGGAAGCTGTGGGGCTTGATCGCTTGTCATCACACCGCGCCTCGCACGGTGGACTGGGGATTACGTGAGGCATTCGCCAATGCGACCGAGGTGTTTGGCGCGCGACTTGCCCAACAGGGAGCACGCGATCATGCCCTGATCAATGCTGAGGGATTGGAACGGTTAGTCGCCAAACGCACCCAGGCGTTGCAATTGGAAATCGCGGAACGGAAGCGAACCCAGCAAGCCCTTGAACAACAGCGCGCCACGTTGGAAAACACCGTCCGTGAGCGTACCGCCCATCTCACTGTATTGAATCGCGATCTGCAGGCGGAGATCGCAGCGCATCAACAGTCCGAGCGGGCTCTGCGGGACAGCGAACAGCGTTACCGTTCCCTATTCGAGTTTGCTAATGACGGCATCTTTATCATTGAGGCAGGGCGCTGCGTCGATTGCAATCCAAAGATTCCGCATTTGTTTGGGTGTCAACGGGAAGACATTATCGGACGGTCTCTGTTGGAATTTTCGCCGACCGTGCAACCCAACGGTACCCGCTCCCAATCATTAGTTACCGAAAAGATGGGCCTGACCCAAGCCGGTGAACCGCAATATTTCGAATGGCGTTATCGGCGATTCGATGGCACACCCTTTGACGCCGAAATTAGTCTAACAGCGGTGAGCGAGGACAATCGCTCGTTCATCTTCGCGTTGGTGCGCGACATCACTGAACGCAAGCGTTCCGAACGGGCGCGTGATCGCTTATTGGCGGAGCTGCGTCGTTCCAACGAGTCGTTGGAACAGTTCGCCTATATTGCTTCGCACGACTTACAAGAACCGTTGCGTAAAATCCGGCAATTCGCAGACCGCCTGCTGACCAATGAACAGCTCAAGCTAGCGGACAAAATCCGTGATTATCTGCTTCGTATACACCATTCCGCCGACTACGCTCAGCAGTTGATCAGAGACCTATTGGCCTATTCGCGGGTCACTCGCCGTGCTCAACCGTTCAAGCCCGTCGCGTTGAACGACGTTGTGACTCGGGCTCTGGCGTCATTGACGACCCGTGTGCAGGAGATCGGGGCGCAAATTGAGACCAAACCCTTACCGAGCGTGCAAGGTGATCGCGCGCTGCTCATTGAGCTGTTCCATAATGTGCTTGATAATGCACTGAAATTTTGCAGAAAGGGGGTCACGCCACAACTACGCATCAGCGCCGAAGCGCTCGCCGACGATGCGCTTATTCCGAGTGGAGATACAGCTGCGTATTGCCGGATTGTCTTTGAAGATAACGGCATCGGCTTCGAACCGCGTTATAACGAACGAATCTTCATCATATTTCAGCGCTTGCACGACCGCCAACACTACACCGGTACCGGTATCGGGCTCGCTATTGCTAAAAAGATCGTCGAATACCACGGTGGTCATATCGAAGCACACGCAGTGGTGGACCGCGGAGCGGTGTTTCGAATCACGCTGCCGTTGCAGGCGAGGGTGCATGATAGCGACTCACCGATCACCCTGCCATTGCAGAATGCGATATACAGCGACGACTCCACCGATCAATGAATAATCCGGTCATTCGCGTCCTGTTGGTGGACGATGATGAGGACAACTGGGTGTTAATCGATGATCTGTTGGCAGAAAGTGAAACTCACCGCTTTCTACTCGACTGGCGCGGCGGCTACACGGCGGCTTGCGCCGAAATCGCCCGAGATGTTCATGACGCCTACCTGATCGACTATCATCTCGGTGGTCGCACCGGCTTGGATTTGCTGCAAGATTGCGCCACTCAAGTCGCCAACAAACCCTTCATCGTATTGACCGGATACGAAGATCCCGAAACCGAAAGCAAAGCCTTGACAGTCGGGGCCATCGACTACCTGAGTAAGGATGATTTGTCGGCCCGATTGCTGGCTCAATCGATCCGCTACGCGATGAATATCAAACGCACCCAGGTGCTGTTGCAGAAAACGATCAAAGAGTTGAAGACAACTCAAGCGCGCATCCTCCAAACTGAGAAACTGTCTGCTTTAGGTCGTCTGGTTGCCGGCGTCGCCCACGAACTCAACAACCCATTGATGGGCGTACTGAACTATATTGAATACGCGCAAGGCCGTGAGACGCAACCGAAAGTCAGAACACTGTTGGACAAGGCGATCCGTGAGTTGAACCGCATGCGGCGGGTCGTCAATAATATGCTCACGTTTGCCCACCCTGCCGATGAAGGAATAGGGCTGGTCTATGTGGAAGAAGC
>JAAUQA010000546.1 GCA_012032855.1 Candidatus Competibacteraceae bacterium | reverse complement strand
GTTCCGGGAACGGCTGGCCGGTAGACCGTCGTATCATAGGAGGGGAAGGAGACCCAAAAACACTTCGTGAGCAATTTTGATTTGCCCCCGCCGCAAAACTCCGTGTTAGTCCCGATGGTGGTCGAACAGACCGCCCGCGGCGAGCGCGCGTTTGACATCTACTCGCGCCTACTCAAAGAGAACATCATCTTCCTGGGTACGCCGATTGACGACCAGGTTGCCAACCTGATCATCGCCCAGATGCTGTTTCTGGCCGCCGAGGATCCGGAAAAGGACATTTCGATTTACATCAATTCGCCGGGCGGATCGATCACGGGTCGGTTCCCACGACGAACTGGTAGAAAGCCTCGCTCTTGCCTCGCGAGAAGAACTTGAACTATAAGCGGGATATTTCACCGAAGCCAGTAACGCCCGCTCGATGACGGCTAACCCTTCGCTCAAGCGAACCGTCACCGGCAGGCCAGCTTTGGCCGCTTAACTCAAACGTTATATGCCGTGGGAATCGAAGACCTGAGTATTGTGTTTGCAAGATCAAGTATCAATCCTGATGCCTGGTCGGTAAATGATCCAACTGCAATGGAGCGCTATGTCCTGTTGCAGGAAAAAAGTAGCTGGGTAGTTTTTTATGCAGAACGTGGAATAAGAAACGATGAGAGATGGTTCAAGACAGAAAACGAGGCTTGTCAGTACTTCGTAAAACTCCTTATCTCTGATCAAAGCACAAGTTTGGGTGTGTCTAATGGTTGACCGAGACAGCGTGAATACATTGGCATATAACAAGCCGTTAAAGTCCGTTCCGGCCCTTCGGGCCTCCACCCGACGCGTACTGCGTACGCGCGGCTTAACTTAAACGTTATGCATATTGTAACGTGTTACGTTACACGATACACTCTGTGTCATGATAAAAAGTTTCAAGCATAAGGGCCTTGAACGCTTTTTCCTGAAAGGAATAAAGTCAGGTATTCAAGCCAAACATGCTGCGAAGCTTCGATTGATTCTCGGTCGCCTCAATGCCTCAGCTGACGCGAAGGACATGAATTTACCAGGTCTTTATCTTCATCAGCTTACGGGTGTTAGAGACGTTATCTGGTCGGTAAGGGTAAGTGGTAATTGGCGAGTTACATTTCGTTTTATTGCTGGAGATGCCGAGATAGTTAACTACGAGGACTACCATTAAGGTGAAGAAATGATGATGCACAACCCACCTCATCCTGGCGAGGTCATTAAGGAGCTCTGCCTTGAGCCATTAGGTATTTCTGTCACTGAGGCCGCCGAAGGGTTAGGGGTAAGCCGCAAGACACTATCTTCAATTATCAACGGCCGGGCAGGCGTGAGCCCAGAAATGGCTGTGCGTTTATCCATTGCATTCGAAACTTCGGCAGAGAGTTGGCTCAACCAGCAGTCACAATATGATCTTTGGCAAGCCGAGCAAAACAGAGCTTCGTTGCAAGTTCGGAAGCTGTCGGCAGCTTGAGGCAAATACATAACAAGCAGTTTAACCAGACGCCCCAACCGCTAAGCGCTTGGGGTTCCCTCGATGGCGCTCGGCACTGGTTAACTTAAACGTTATGCAAAAATGAGCAGCTGTGAGGTAATATGGTCGCCATGAACTTCACTATTGAAACCGAGCAAGAAATCGACGGCCGCTGGATTGCGGAGGTGGTCGAATTGCCTGGCGTTATGAAATATGGCGCTACAAGAGCCGAAGCCATTGCCCAAGCTGAAGCCTTGCACTCCGGGAAATGGCTGAAAGAATTGAGAGCGGTGAGCAAATTTCCGCTCCAATTACGATTTCTTTTGCTGCGTGAGCCAATGGCCTAGTTCGAGCGCCAAAAAAGTTCTGAGCGCGCTCCTGCGCATCGGCTGGTCAATAAAACGCACGTCTGGCTCGCACAAAGTTCTTGAGCGAGAAGGTTTTCCAAATTTCGTCTTTGCATTTCACGACCGAGAAGAAATTGGGCCCAAAATGTTGGGCACGTATCTCAAAACACACAGGGCTTGAGCCTGGTGATCTGTAATGCATAACAATTCATTAAACCCGGACGTCCACTACGTGGCCGCCGGTTAATTCAAACGTTATGCAGCAAGTTGTTGCGTGATGCGCAACACGCTATAATCGCAGCGTGATCAAGTCCTTTCGCCACAAAGGTTTGAAGAAATTTTACGAGTCGGGCAGTACCGCGGGCATTCAGTCGACCCATAAAAGTCGAGTACGAGTGATTCTGGCCGCCTTGGAAACCAGCCTGGGAATCGAAGACATGGACATACCAGGCCTTAAGCTTCATGCCCTTAAAGGTAAACTGAAAGAGCGGTTTTCTGTTTCTGTCAGTGGCAACTGGCGTATCACGTTTGAATTTCGCGACGGCAACGCGTACATATTGGACTACGAGGACTACCACTAATGGCTATGCACAACCCACCACACCCTGGAGAGTTTATTCGCTCCATGTATCTTGAGCCTTTCGAGTTGAGTGCCCGAATGCTCGCTGAAAAACTGGGTGTATCGCCTTCGACTCTCAATAGAGTCATAACTGGCAAGAGCGGTGTTAGCCCAGAAATGGCATTGCGGCTTTCCAAGGCATTGGGGCGGTCAGCTGAAAGTTGGTTGGCCATGCAAGATGCTTTCGATCTTTGGCAAGCCAAACGGAATCTTACCCTCGATGAAGTGCAGCGTGTCGAGTTCGCGGCATAACAATGCGCTTAAGTCGTTCGCTACGCTAACTCGGACCGCGCTTCGCGCGGCCGCTTAGCTAAATACGTTATATGCCTTGGAAACAGGGTCTCCGAAACCAATATAATACATATTATTATATGGCTAATAATCCATACATTTGCTAAAATCATCTCATGAGAAAAACAAGCTTCGAATGGGATGAAGCCAAAGATCGGGCCAATCAATCAAAGCATGGTCTCTCATTCTCCGAAGCCCAGTTTGCGTTCGCTGATCCTGGCGTGTTATTGCCAAAGACCTGGCGCATAGCAAGGAAGAACAGCGATTCTATTGTTTCGGCCGCCTCGGCGAGGGTATTGCTACCGTCCGATTTACTTATCGCAAAGAAGTAATTCGTATCATCGGGGCAGGCTACTGGCGTAAAGGTAAACAAATTTATGAACGCGAAAATCAAATACACCAATGAACCCTTGGGCCAGGTTGA
>JAAUQA010000545.1 GCA_012032855.1 Candidatus Competibacteraceae bacterium | reverse complement strand
ACGGTAATTATTTTCCTGATGAAACCCTGGAAGCGCTCAAGGACTTGGTGATTTCCATCAAAGGTCCCTTAACCACCCCGGTCGGAGGCGGTTTTCGCTCCTTGAATGTGGCCCTGCGCCAGGAATTGGATCTGTACGCTTGCGTACGTCCGGTTCGTTACTATGCGGGCGTGCCTTCGCCGATGTTGCATCCGGAAAAAGTGCATGTGACGATTTTCCGCGAGAATACCGAAGATGTCTATGCCGGAATCGAATATGTCAGCGGTTCCGAGGAAAACAAAAAGCTGGCCCGCTTCCTGCGTGAAGAAATGGGCGCCGATTTCTTTGAGGACGCCGGGCTTGGAATCAAGCCGATCAGCGCTTTCGGCACTAAACGCTTGGTACGCAAAGCTATCGAATACGCCATTGATCAAGGCCATGAGAGCGTGACCTTGGTGCATAAAGGCAACATCATGAAGTTTACCGAGGGTTCTTTCCGTAATTGGGGCTACGAAGTCGCCCGTGACGAATTCGCCGAGCAAACCATCACTGAAAGCCAACTCTATGGTGTCTATAAAGGGATTCAGCCGGAGGGTAAGATCGTCATCAAGGACCGCATCGCCGACATCATGTTTCAGTTAATGCAGTTACGCCCGGACGAGTTCGATGTGGTCGCGACTCCTAACTTGAATGGCGATTATCTGTCCGATGCCGTGGCTGCCGAAGTGGGTGGGGTAGGTATCGCCCCCGGCGCCAATATCAGCGACCACGTTGCCGTATTCGAGGCCACCCACGGGACAGCGCCTAAATATGCCAATCTGGATAAGGTCAACCCAAGTTCTCTGCTGCTCTCCGGCGTAATGATGCTGGAATACATGGGCTGGCAGGAAGCAGCCGACTTGATCAACGCCGCCTATCCCAAAGTCATCGCCGATAAGACCGTGACCTACGACTTCGCTCGCCAAATGGCCGGCGCTCAGGAAATGTCCACCAGCGGATTCGCGGATTGCCTGATCGCTAAAATCAAATCCAGCAGCACCTATTTGGTCGAGGAAGAAGAGCGTCGCCGCCAAGCTTTGGAAGAAGAGCGTAGAGCACGCGAGGCACAGCGCGTCGCCAATCCGGTCGAAGCGATGGAAGTCAGCGGGCGTATTCCGCAGACCGTCTCCTCCGTCATGCACCCGGTCATGGTAGTCAAGGGTACGGAAACGGTCAGTGTCGCCATGCAAGCCATGCGTGAACAAAATCGCCACGCCGTTTTGATTGAACCGGATGCCAATCACGAGGGGTGGGGCATCATGACAGCAACGCGATGTGATTAAAAAAATCATCGGGGCTAATCGGTCTTCGGCGCGGGTGCATGTTGGCGATATCGCGAGTCGCCCCATCCACACCGTGCATTTGGATACCTCGTTGCGCGATGCGGCAGCCAAAATGGTAGCAGCGAATATTCGCCGGGTCATCGTAGAGAAAGACGGTAGCCCCATCGGCATCGTCTCCGATACGGATTTATTCCGCACCGTTGAGGAGTTCGGTTGGGAACCGGAAGTGTTATAGACGGCACTGACCTATGCCTGGATTCGCGTACCCACGGGAATCCAGGCCACAGTGTAAACCACTCCTTCAGTGATTTTGGGCTTGCATTGCTTCTGCAAAGGCGGTTTGTTGCTCAGGCGTCGCTTCCCGTTGATAGCTATCCTTCCATTCGGCATAAGGCATACCGTAGACGATCTCTCGGGCTTGTTCGTAATTGATCTGCTGGCCTCGTTCCTCAGCCGCCGCTTGGTACCACTTCGAAAGACAATTACGGCAAAACCCGGCCAAATTCATCAAATCGATGTTCTGTACATCGGTGCGCTCCCGCAGGTGTTCGACTAACCGGCGAAACGCAGCGGCTTCCAACTCAATGCGGGTTTGTTCGTTCATTGTAAACTCTCCTCAGCTGTGTTGAGAAATAACAACCTCGTATAATGATTGTTACTATCATATTTCAATTGACCCGGAAGGGCTGCCGTTTCCCGGGCGATTGTTGATAATACCCCATCTATTCACCTCTTCGACCGCGTTTTGCAAGGAACCCCATGACTATCAAAACCGTTGTCACCCAGCCGTTCGAGGGTCAAAGGCCCGGCACTTCCGGCCTGCGTAAAAAAGTGCAGGTTTTCCAGCAACCCCATTATCTGGAGAATTTCGTCCAAGCCATTTTCGATACGCTCGAAGGCTACCGAGGGCAAACCCTGGTAGTCGGTGGCGACGGCCGCTATTACAACCGCGAAGCGCTGCAAATCATTTTAAAATGGCAGCCGCCAACGGCTTCGGGCGGGTCTTGGTCGGCCAAGGCGGGTTGTTATCGACCCCTGCCGCGTCTTGCGTGATTCGTAAACACAAAGCCTTCGGCGGCCTGGTGTTGTCGGCCAGCCATAATCCCGGCGGTCCGGAAGGCGATTTCGGCATCAAATACAACATCGGCGCCGTGGTCCCGCGCCGGAGTCGGTGACTGAGGCCGTTTATCAGCGCAGTCAAACTATCGACTGCTATCGCATCCTGGAAGCCTCAGACATCGATTTGGATCAGTTGGGCGAATTCAGATTGGGCGATCTGGTGGTGCAAGTGATCGACCCGGTCGCGGATTACGCCGATTTGATGGAAAGCCTGTTCGATTTCGACCGACTGCATGAGCTATTGGCCGGTAATTTCGTCATGCGTTTCGATGCCATGCACGCCATCACCGGTCCTTATGCGCAGACCATTCTTGAGGATCGCTTGGGTGCGCCTCCCGGCACCGTCATGCGCGGCAACCCTTTGCCGGATTTTGGGGGCGGCCATCCCGATCCCAATCTGGTCCATGCGCACGAGTTGGTCGAATTGCTGTACGGCACCAATGCCCCTGACTTCGGCGCCGCTTCGGATGGCGACGGGGATCGCAATATGGTGTTGGGTAAGCACTTCTACGTCACCCCCAGCGACAGCTTGGCGGTGCTGGCCGCTAATGCCCATCTAGTGCCCGGATACAGTCAGGGCCTGAACGGCGTCGCCCGTTCGATGCCAACCAGCCAAGCTGTCGATCGGGTGGCCGAAGCGCAAGGGATTGCCTGTTTTGAGACCCCCACCGGATGGAAATTTTTCGGCAACTTGCTGGATGCCAAACGCATCACCTTGTGCGGTGAGGAAAGCTT
>JAAUQA010000544.1 GCA_012032855.1 Candidatus Competibacteraceae bacterium | reverse complement strand
TTGCCGAGTATGAAAAACCGTATTCGACGAACTCGACTTGATTCGGGAAGCTGCTAACGCAAGTCAACTAAAACGTAATTTCACCAACTCTCCCAGCCTTTATGTGCCGGAGATTCACTGGCCCCAAACCCGCCGCAATGTGCTGGTAGTAGAGCGCATTTACGGTATTCCCATTAGCGACATGGATGAACTCCGACGACAGGGCACCAATTTAAAAAAATTGTCGGAGCGGGGCGTGGAACTGTTTTTCACCCAAGTGTTTCGGGACAGTTTTTTCATGCCGATATGCACCCCGGCAACATTTTCGTGGAACTCGGCAATCCCCACGACCCCCGTTATATCGCCGTAGACTTCGGCATCATGGGCACCTTGAGCCCGGCGGATCAGCATTATCTAGCGGAAAATATTCTGGCGTTTTTTTATCGCGACTATCGACGGGTAGCTGAATTACACATCGAATCCGGTTGGGTGCCGCCCGGTACCCGGGTCGATGAATTCGAATCGGCCATTCGCACCGTCTGCGAACCCATCTTCAACCGTCCTTTGAAAGATATTTCTTTCGGGATGTTCCTGTTGTCGTTGTTTCAGACCGCTCGGCGCTTCAATATGGAAGTCCAACCGCAATTGGTGTTGCTGCAGAAAACCCTGTTGCATATCGAGGGCTTAGGGCGGCAATTGGACCCGGATTTAGACTTATGGCAAACCGCCAAGCCCTTTTTGGAAGGTTGGATGAAGGAGCGAATCGGCCCGCGCGCACTGGCAGACCGGTTAAAAATTCATTTGCCCCGCTGGGCCGACCAATTTCCGGAGTTGCCCGACATTCTACAGGGCCTGCTGCGGCAAGCCAGCAGGGGTGAAATCGTGGTGCGTTTACAACGCGAAGATTGGCAACAGATTCGGCAGGAGATTCGGCATTCTAACCGGCGCAGTTTCCATGCCGTCATAGGCGCCGCGTTGCTCATCGGTGCCGCGATGATTCTGGCTCTGGACGGTTTTCATCCGCGCATGTTAGGCGATGCACCGCTATTGACCTGGATGCTGGGCGGCTTGGGGGTCGGCTTGTTGCTCAGCGTTTGGCCTAAGGATTAATCCCGTTGTAACGCGGCTTCGACCTGGTCGCGCCGCTCGCGCCCACAGAGCACTTCAATCAAGGTGAGCGCGAAGCTCAGCGCGGTTCCCGGCCCGCGTGAGGTGATCACTTGGCCGTCTTGTACCACTGCCGCGGTGCTGACCTGCACGCCTATGCTGTTATCCAGAGCACCCGGATAAGCGGTGGCCTGCCTGCCTTCCAGTAAACCCGCCGCCGCCAATACTTTAGGCGCGGCGCAAATGGCCGTGGTATAACGACCAGCAGCTGCCATGCGTTGTAGCAACCGGGTTACCCGCTCATCCGCTTCCAAGCGTTGTGCGCCACCCAAGCCGCCGGGTAAGACAATCATATCGAAGTCGCGCTCCATCACGTCATCCAATAGCACGTCCGGTATCAGCACCACTTGGCGCGAAGCAGTGACCGGCCCGGTTTCAAGTCCGGCCGCTACTACTTCCACTTCGGCCCGGCGCAGCAAATCGATGATGGTGACGGCTTCCAATTCCTCGCAACCCTGAGCTAGCGGGACCAACACATTAGGCATGTCATAACCCTCGTTCGTGACAGCGCTCCTATTCAGGTGCTTTTCTGTAACAGACTCAACCCTTTCAGCAAGTTCAAAGCTTCGTAGAGCGGGTAATCCCTCTGCGCTAAAGGCTGTGTTTCATCCGATTTCTCGTCGCTAAGCTTGTCGATAGCCCTGTCATCAGCCTTGTCATCAGCCTTGTCATCAGCCTTGTCGCTGGCTTGGTCGGCATCGTTTCCAGATGACCGGACAGATCGATTTCTTTGAGCGAGCCTAAGTTCGGTTCCTTCAGAGCGAGTTTCAGCGATTCCAATTTGATATCGGGGACAATCCCTTGTGCTTGAATGGAACGTCCGTTCGGGGTGTAATAGCGTGCCGTCGTCAATTTGACAGCGGTACCATTATTCAAAGGCAGTATAGTTTGCACGGAACCCTTGCCGAAGGTCGGTTCGCCCATGATGATGGCCCGCCGGTGGTCCTGTAAAGCACCAGCGACAATCTCGGACGCTGAAGCCGATCCGCCATTGACCAGAATCACCAGCGGCGCGCCTTTTAGGTCATCTCCTGGTGTTGCATTGAAATTCTGGCGGGCTTTTTTCTCGCGCCCTTCGGTATAAACCACCGTGCCTTTGCCGAGGAAAATATCGGAGACCTCAACCGCAGCGTTCAATACACCGCCCGGATTATTCCGTAAGTCCATGACCAGTCCCTTTAAAGGCGCCTTGTTGTCGTTTTTCAGTTGATTCAACGCTTCCTTCAGATACAGCGGCGTTCTGGATTGAAACTGAGTGACCCGCACATAACCGAAACCTGGCTCCAACAAGCGACTTTTCACGCTTTTGACCTGAATAATATCGCGGGTCACGGTAACTTTGAGGGGTTTGTCCTCTCCACTGCGGATAATGGTCAAGAGAATATCGGTGTTGGGTTTACCACGCATGATATTGACCGCATCCGACAATGACAGTCCTTTCACCGGCGTATCGTCCAAGCGGATGATGAGATCGCCGGCCTGGATACCGGCGCGTTGCGCCGGGGTATCGTCAATTGGCGAAATGACCTTGATAAAGCCGTTTTCCAACCCGACCTCGATACCCAACCCGCCAAATTCCCCGGAAGTACCGGCCTGGAGATCTTTGAACGCATCCTGATCCAGGTAAGCAGAATGAGGGTCAAGCCCTGTCAACATACCCCGGATAGCGTTTTCCAGCATAACCTTGTCTTCGACCGGCTCGACATAATCTTGTTTGATTCGATCCAGAACGTCGGTAAAAATCCGCAGATGCTCCAACGGTAATTGTTCTTCACTCTGGCCATCTTGTCGTTCGGCCCATACGTAATGGCCGGCCATCCAGAACAAACTGAAGATGATCTTTTGTAACTTCGGATGACTGGTTCCGAGTTTGGAGAGCCATTCACTTCGTGTATGATCGGATTACTTTCGCCCAGAGAAAGGGAAAGGCACCGTGCACTTTGTACGCATCGGAAATCGTGCACTCAATCTTGATCGGGTCTCACATTGCGAGGTGCAGATCTGGCACG
>JAAUQA010000543.1 GCA_012032855.1 Candidatus Competibacteraceae bacterium | reverse complement strand
GGTAATGTCGCCTCTGATCGCTGCCGGTGGTGCAACGCAGCCTGTACGAAACTCTGGAACAAGGGATGCCCTTTACGCGGTGTAGAGGTGAATTCGGGATGAAATTGGCAGCCCAAAAACCACGGATGATCAGGCAATTCAATGATTTCAACCAACTCGCCGTCCAGCGACCGTCCAGCGACTCGCAAGCCCGCTTCCTGCAATAACTCCAAGTAGCGGTTATTGAATTCGTAGCGGTGGCGATGCCGTTCGGTGATGATGTCCTTGTCATAGGCGTTTCTAGCCAAGGTATTCTCCACCAGTCGGCAGGGTTGGGAACCGAGGCGCATGGTGCCGCCTAAATCGGATTCTTCGCTGCGGCTGTTCCACAGTACCCGCTTCCGTGATCCACTCGGTAATCAAAACCGATCACCGGATGCGGCGTATCTTTGCGAAACTCGGTACTGTGTGCGGCACGCAATCCGGCGACATGGCGGGCGAATTCAATTACCGCGACTTGCATACCCAAGCAAATACCGAGATAGGGTATGGCGTTCTCCCGCGCAAAACGGACTGCAGCGATTTTGCCCTCAACGCCGCGTTCGCCGAACCCGCCCGGTACTAAAATAGCATCCATTGCGCGCAATTCATCAACTCCTGATTCTTCAATCTGTTCCGAATCAATGTAGTGGATACGCACCCGGGTTGCGGTACGAATACCGGCATGCAGCAGCGCTTCGTTTAATGACTTATACGCATCGGTTAGATCGACATATTTACCGACCATGGCAATATCGACTTCATGCTGAGGATTACGAATAGCGTCTACCACTCGTTCCCACTCCGACAACTCGGCTGGCGGCAACGAAAACCAACGCAATTTTTCCACCACGATCTCATCCAGACCTTCGGCATGCAGAAACAATGGGATGCTGTAGATCACATCGACATCGCGGGCGGAAATAACGGCTTTGGATTCCACGTTGGTAAACAGCGCGATTTTACGCCGTTCATCGGCGGGAATTTCACGGTCTGACCGGCACAGCAAAATATCAGGCTGAATACCGATAGAACGCAGTTCCTTGACCGAGTGTTGAGTGGGTTTGGTTTTCAGCTCACCGGAAGATTTAATGAACGGTAGCAACGTTAGGTGGATGAATAGAGTGCGTTCGTGCCCTAGTTCCATACCCATTTGTCGAATCGCTTCCAAAAAGGGTAGGGATTCGATGTCACCCACCGTGCCGCCGATCTCTACGATGACGATATCGGCAACGCCCGAGCCTAATTTGATACTGTGTTTGATCTCGTCGGTGATATGCGGGATGACTTGGACGGTGCCGCCCAGATAATCGCCGCGCCGTTCCTTGCGAATGACGCTTTCATAAATACGCCCGGTGGTATAATTATTGCTGCGGCTGGCCGTCATATCGACAAAGCGTTCGTAGTGACCGAGGTCGAGGTCCGTTTCGGCCCCATCTTCAGTGACGAACACTTCGCCGTGTTGAAACGGGCTCATGGTGCCGGGATCCACATTGATATAAGGATCCAGCTTGATCATATTCACTCTCAGGCCGCGCGCTTCCAGAATCGCGCCAAGGGAAGCCGCCGCAATACCTTTGCCAAGCGATGAAACCACACCGCCTGTGATAAAAATATACCGTGTCATGTTCGTGGGGAAAGGGTAGCTACGGACGGATTCACACGATACCAGACAAATCGGATTTGAGCGACCGCTTTACCGAATAGATTTGGGGAAATTTTTTCGCTGATTATTGATACCGAGAAATGGTTTCCTGAAAGACCTGACCCCGTGGTTTGATGACCCCGTGGTTAGTATAAACTTACTTCGGCCACGCAGAGATCGGCTTGGAAAGGCCGACCAATCGCTACTAAGCCGAGACGACGCAGGCGGGAAACATCCAGCGGCGTATCCAATCGATAGGGCTGGAATTCAGCAAACGGCAGCCGGACTTCTTGCCATTCGTCAGGAGCGCTAAAACTGGCCCGGTAGGATTGCCACGGTCGCACGGTATCCGGGGTACGCAAATGGACGTTATATTCCTCGCCGTTGCCGCGCACCAACAAACGCAAGCCGTTGTAGGCTGAAGCGTCGAGCAAGCCTTCGCGGTTCAGGTCCAACGCCATTTGGATAAAGCCGCCGTTGTTTTCCAAGCTTACCTCGCCGGTCAACCGCACGCAGCGGCGACCATCGATTGTGGCTAAAGCAACCGTTTCGCGGGAGACGCCGCCCATCACCCGGTCGCTGAAACCGCGCCACACCGTGCCGATAGTGGCGGTTAAATCTGAATGTGAACGATCATCAACATCATGGTGGTTTGTTCGGTCCCGCCGGCTAAGCTGATTGTCCAAAGCACTATGAGCGCGGCTAGAATCATTGCAGGGAAAGTTGCCTGCGTATAGCGTGTTGGACTGCGTCCGGAGTACGTGTGCCGTCCACTTCGAGCACCAGTTCCTTGCCGCGAAACAGGTCCAAAACTGGTTCCGTCTTAAGGTGATTAATCGTGCAACCGGGATTGGACACCTTCCTCGGTATCGTCGCTGCGAGCCACCAGCGCTCCGCCACAGACATCGCAGGTATCCGCTACCGCCGGACGGTGGAAAATCAGATTGAAATCCAGTCCGCATTGGCTGCATAACCGCCGGGCCAAGACCCGGTGCAACACCACTTCGTCGGGAACGGCGATGTGAATCACTGCGTCAATATCGTAGCTTTCCAGAAAAAAAACCGCTTGGGTTCGGTTGCGGGGAAAACCGTCTAAAATGAAACCGAAGTTCCAATCGTGTTGGTCCAGACGCCGGCGCACGATTTCCTCGACCACTTCGTCGGGAACCAATTGGCCGGCATCGATGTAGCGCTTGATACGAGCCGCCAGTTTAGTATGAAATTGCAAATTCCAGCGAAAAATTTCGCCTACGCTGATGTGCACGATGTCGAACGCTTGATGAAGCCGTTGCGCTTGAGTGCCTTTCCCGCACCCTTGAGCGCCCATGATGACGTATTTACGCATGTCCTTTTCCCCCATGCCGGATTGACACTGAAATAATGGCACAGTTAGACCTAAAACTCCTGCAAGTCGGTGAACCGGTGTTGCGTCAGCAAGCACGAACCTTATCGACACAAGAAATCCACAGTCCCAAGATTCAACAACTAATCGA
>JAAUQA010000542.1 GCA_012032855.1 Candidatus Competibacteraceae bacterium | reverse complement strand
ATGTCTTTATCGTGCAACCGACCTGCATGCCCACCAACAACAACATCATGGAATTGCTGGTGATGACGGACGCGTTGCGGCGTTCATCCGCAGGGCGTATCACCGCGGTGATACCTTATTTCGGGTACTCGCGGCAGGATCGCCGACCACGTTCGGCGCGGGTGCCGATCTCCGCCAAAGTGGTCGCCAACATGATCGCCAGCGTCGGTACGGACCGCGTGTTGACGGTGGATCTGCACGCTGATCAGATTCAAGGTTTTTTTGATATCCCGGTCGATAACGTGTACGCCACACCAATCATGCTGGAGGACATCTGCTCACAAGAATTGCCTGATTTGGTCGTAGTTTCCCCGGATGTCGGTGGCGTGGTGCGGGCCCGCGCGTTGGCCAAGCGTTTGGATGACGCGGAATTGGCCATTATCGACAAACGGCGTCCTGCGCCTAATGAAGCCAAGGTCATGCATATCATCGGCGATGTGGAGAACCAACATTGTATCGTCGTCGATGACATGGTTGACACCGGCGGCACGCTATGCCAAGCCGCAGCTGCGCTGAAAGAACATGGCGCTGCCTCGGTGCGGGCATATTGCACCCACGCCGTGTTATCGGGCCAAGCGGTCACCAACTTCCAAAACTCCGTGCTCGACGAACTGGTCGTTAGCGATACCATACCGTTACGCCCTGAAGCGCAGGAGTGCAAAATTATTCGCCAAGTGAGTGTGGCCGGTCTAGTGGCAGACACCATGTGGCGGATACATACCGAGGAATCGGTAAGCTCGCTGTTTACATAATCATTGGGGCGATACCACCCTATTCTGTAACCCTACTCCGAAGCGCTTGGTCGCGGGCGTACCGGATTGATTTTGCCGATGGAGACCGACAATGACACTCGCTTTCGAACTTACTGCCGAGACGCGTGACGATAGAGGTAAAGGTGCGAGCCGCCGCCTACGTCGCCAGGGCGGATTCCGGCCATTATGTATGGAGGCGGACAACCGCCCGAGGCCATTTCGCTGGATCACCAGCAGGTATTGCGCCAGTTAGCCAACGAGGCGTTCTATTCCCATATCTTGAAGGTAAATATCGGTTCCCGGACAGAGCAGGCCATTTTGCGTGATCTGCATCGTCATCCGTTCAAACCGACGTTATTGCACATGGATTTGTTTCGGGTTACCGCCGACCAAAAACTGCGTGCGCATGTCCCCTTGCACTTCATCAATGAACAGACGTCTGTGGGTGTCAAGCTGCAGGGCGGTAGCGTCAGTCACCTGCGCATTGAAGTCGAGGTCAGTTGCTTGCCCGAAGCGCTGCCCGAATTCATCGAGGTGGATATAGCCAATATGGAAGTCGGCGATTACATTCACCTGTCCGAGCTGCAGGTGCCGCCGGGCGTAGAACTCGTCGAACTGGCTACCGGCTCTGAGCACGATGCACCTGTGGTTAGTATTATTCAAGCGCGGCGCGGTGACGACGCCGAAGAGGAAGCGGGTGAAGGAACCGACGAAGGGCCGGTTTGATTCGCATCCCCGTTGGGCACAGATACCGAGCAAATCCCCGCACTGCAGTTGGTTGCGGGGCTGGGTAATCCGGGACCTCGCTACGAACCGACGCGACACAATGCGGGCTTCTGGTTCGTAGAGGAGTTGGCTTGCCGGTATGGCGGGTGTTTCCGTGAAGAATCAAAGTTTCAAGGCGACCTGTGCAGGGTCGAGGTGGAGGAACACTCCGTTTGGTTGTTCAAACCGATGGCCTTCATGAATCGTAGCGGCTCGCCGCTCATGCGTTTGATGACGTTCTATAAGATTCCCCTGTCCGCCGTATTGGTGGTTCACGACGAATTGGACCTGCCGCCGGGCACCGTGCGTATCAAGCGTTCCGGTGGTCCCGGCGGGCATAATGGTCTGCGCGACATCATCGCTCAGCTGGGCAGCAAGGAATTTTTACGTCTGCGCCTGGGGATAGGCCATCCCGGCGATAGTCGAGCGGTGGTCGATTATGTGTTGCGAACTGCCCCGGCGTCGGAACAGCGTTTGATTGAGCACGCCATAACGGATGCGGCAGAGGAATTTCCGCGTCTCCTTTCTGGTCATTTGGAAAAAGTAATGCATAGTTTGCATAGCCGTCAGGTGTCATAACTCATGGGTATCCAATGTGGAATCGTCGGATTGCCCAATGTGGGCAAATCCACCCTGTTCAACGCCCTAACCCAAGCCGGGATTCAGGCGGAGAATTATCCCTTCTGCACCATTGATCCGAACGTCGGCGTGGTGCCGGTGCCGGACCCACGTTTGGACGCCTTGGCGACCATCGTTAAACCACAGAAGCTAATTCCCACGACGATGGAATTCGTCGACATCGCCGGCTTGGTGGCAGGTGCCTCCAAGGGCGAAGGTCTCGGTAATCAGTTTCTTGCCCACATCCGCGAAACCGACGCCATCGCGCACGTGGTGCGGTGTTTCGAAGACGGTGATGTCATTCATGTGGCCGGTCAGGTCGATCCCAATTCAGATATCGAGATCATCAATACCGAGTTGGCGCTGGCTGATTTGGCGACGGTGGAACGGGCCTATCAACGCGCTGAGAAAGGTGCTAAGGCAGGTGGTAAGGAAGCGTTAGCCCGAAAGGAGTTATTGCAACGGGTACAGGCGCATTTGGACAGCGGCGAGGCGTTGCGCACGTTGGTGTTGGACGAAGAAGAAAAATATTCGTTGCGTGATTTGCATCTGTTGACCACCAAACCAGTGCTCTACATCGCCAACGTGGCGGAAAGCGGGTTTGAAAATAATCCGCTGTTGGACGCGGTGAAGGAACGCGCAGAACAGGAAAATGCCGAATTGGTGCCGGTTTGCGCCTCTATTGAAGCGGAAATCGCGCAATTGGAAGAAGCGGATAAGATGGATTTTTTGGCGGATTACGGTCTTGAAGAACCGGGTCTCAATCGTGTCATTCGTGCGGGTTATCAGTTACTCGGGTTACAAACCTTTTTTACCGCCGGGCCCAAGGAAGTGCGTGCCTGGACGGTAAGGATCGGTGCGACCGCACCTCAGGCGGCGGGAGTCATTCATACTGACTTCGAACACGGTTTTATTCGCGCCGAGACCATTGCTTATGATGATTTCATTACCCATAACGGTTTGCATACACGGCGTGGCGGCGTTTAG
>JAAUQA010000541.1 GCA_012032855.1 Candidatus Competibacteraceae bacterium | reverse complement strand
TGATAAAACTGTTGGTACAGCGCTTGCGCCAAGCCTGGCCTGAGGTTGCCATCACCATTCGCGGCGATTCGGCTTCTGCCGTCGGCGCTTGCTGTCTTGGTGTGAGCGCAACCAAGTGCACTACGTTATCGGCTTGGCCAAGAACGCTAGGTTGGTAGGGCTCGCAGCATCGACGATCAGCGAGGCGGAAGAGGCCTTTGCTGCCAGCGACAAGAAGCAGCGGCTATTTACCGAGTTTCACTATGCCGCCGGTACCTGGAAGCGGAAGCGCCGAGTGATCGGGCGTATCGAGCATGGGACCTTGGGTAGCAACCCGCGCTTTGTGATCACCAATCGCGCTGAGCCGTCGCACGTGATCTACGACCAGATCTATTGCCAGCGCGGCGACATGGAAAATCGCATCAAGGAGCAGCAGCTAGGACTGTTCGCTGATCGCACCAGTTGCAAAGACTTCTGGGCCAACCAGTTCCGACTGCTTCTGGCCTCCCTGGCCTATACGCTGATGCAGACGATTCGCAGCGTAGGGCTGCGCGGCACTGAGCTCGCGCGAGCGCAGTGCACCACAATCCGACTCAAGCTGTTCAAGATCGGCGCGGTGCTGTTGTACAGCGTCCGACGTGTGCAGGTACTGCTGGCCTCTCACTGCCCCTATCAAGAGATCTTCAGGCATGCGGCTCAGCAGCTAACGCCGCAACCCAGCGGATGACGTCGCAAAGTGCTGTCCCCGGCACGCTGTAAACAACGGGGGTTGGGGGAGCTGTGCCCGAATCCAGGATTCAGCAGCCTGGTTTCGCGCCAATCCCACAAATTCCCAAAATTCCTCCGCGCCACCGCCCCCAGCTCGCGCCGACCAGGCACTGATGAAATATCCGGGCTAAGGGCTTTCGCCGAGCGAGAAACTTCGGCTTCTTGCATCCGAATCGCAAATCGATGATCGCGCTCCTGCGGCTCGTGCTTCAGTTTGCGCCGAAGCCCGCGGCGCACGGTGTCAAAGCGCGAGCGCCGATCCTGTGCCGCTGTTGTGGTGCACCGATGCAGATCATCGCGACTCGACTAAGACCCTCTGATCTGCGCTTGGAGGGCGTGTACCTGCCAAGGGTCGCAGCCCCTCATCCGGCGACGTAAGCGCCAGCGCCAGCATGAGGCATAGGGTGTCGGCGCCGAACGCTCAGGCCTTCGCTCGCGCAAAAAATCGATGGAATCCTGAGCAAAAAGACCACCGCGGTCTGAAAGGCAAGGATCGATCGCCACGCACCAGACGCCAACTCAGGTGCCGCCGGTTACCACCGGCTCGAAAAGCTGGAAAAACCGCAGAATCCAAAAAGATATTTTCCTGGTGCTGTACCAGCGCCAGGCACGGGCTTGTCCAACAAAGGATTCAGATCGCGGCTACGCGCGATCTAATCTTAGTCGTTAGCACCGCAAACGCCCTTCGGTCGTAATTTTTCAGCGAGAAACTTTGCACGGGCGTAATGTTGCAGCGATGCCAATCCAAGCTCGGTGCTGCATCGGTGGTGCGACCCCGGCCGTTAGCGTGAGCTGCGAGGGCTTGCGAGTTTTGCACTGGTGACGGCATTACGCCGATCCCGTTTCAAAGAGTCTGCTATTCGCGCCTTCGTGGTTGGCATCGCTACCACATCATTATCTGGAGAATGCGATGCGAACCCAAGTGCCAAAGCAGGAATTGTTTCAGCAGTTGTGGCCCGATAGCGCGGGCATTGATGTGGGTAGTAGCAGTCATTTTGTCAGCGTGCCGCCTGATCGCGACAGCACCTCGGTACGCGAGTTCTCTGCCGTTACCAGCGGATTGGAAGCCTTGGCCGATTGGCTCAAAGCCTGCCGTGTAGTGCGCGTGGCGATGGAAAGTACCGGCGTGTATTGGATCGCATTATTTGAGCTGCTGTGCGAACGCGGATTTGAGGTGGTGCTGGTCGATGCACGAAGGGTAAAAAACGTCTCCGGACGCAAAAGCGATGTACTCGATTGCGAATGGCTGCGACGACTGCACAGCTACGGTTTGCTCAGTGGCGCATTTCGACCCGAGTCCCAGGTGTGCGCACTGCGCGCGATCGTGCGCCATCGCATGCGCTTGATCGAAGATGCCGGCCGGTATATCCAGCGCATGCAAAAATCGATGCACGAGATGAATATCAAGCTCGATCGCGTAGTGAGCGATGTAACCGGCCATACCGGCTTGCAAATTATTCGCGCCATTGCCGCCGGCGAGCGCGACCCTAAAGTGTTGGCGGGCTTCCGCGACAAGCGTTGCCGGGCCAGTGCACATGAGATCGAGGAGGCGCTGAAGGGTCATTTTCGAGCTGAGCATGTATTTGTCTTGAGCCAAGCACTGGCCTGTTTTGACTTTTTGCAACTGCAAATTGCAGGTTGTGATGAGCAGATGGAAGCACAGCTGAGCGTATGGCACAGCGCGATCACGGACATACCCAAAGCGAAGGCACGCAAGGCGACAGGACGCAACCATCCGAGCATTGATCTACACACGCAAATGGTGCGGCTATTGGGCGTGGATGTGTCGGGCATGCCGGGCATGGACCCCTACACGGTGCTGCGCATTACCAGCGAAGTGGGGGTCGATATGAGTGCGTTTGCGACGGTCGGCAATTTCACGTCTTGGATGGGTCTATGCCCCGGCACGAAGGTTTCTGGTGGAAAGGTGTTGAGTTCCAGGACGGCGGCGGTAGCGAACAAGGCAGCACGGGCATTTCGACTGGCTGCATGGGCCGCTGGGCGCACACAGACTGCGATCGGTGCGTTCTATCGGCGCCTGAAAGCGCGCTTGGGCGCGCCCAAGGCGATCACCGCAACCGCGCACAAAATGGCGCGGATTTTCTACACCATGGTGAAAACCGGAACGCCGTACGAGGAGCACGGGGCCGCCGCCTACGAACAAGCCTACCGAGAACGCACGCTGCAGGCACTCAAACGCCGAGCTCAAAACCTCGGCTTTGAGCTCGTTTGCGTTTCCACGTAGGCTTTAAGTTTCTTCAAAGAACGACATAAAACACACCGGACCGGCTGGCTGCGGGCGGCGGTGTTGGGTGCCAATGACGGCATCGTATCGACGGCCAGTTTGGTGTTAGCACCGCAAACGCCCTTCGGTCGTAATTTTTCAGCGAGAAACTTTGCACGGGCGTAATGTTGCA
>JAAUQA010000087.1 GCA_012032855.1 Candidatus Competibacteraceae bacterium | reverse complement strand
TCACAGCCGGTAACTGGATAGCCGCCCAGGCCCAGGCATCCTTGCCGTTGCCCGATGCAACGCTCGACAGCGAATCAGCGCATTGTGCGGTCCGATGACCGCCTCCAATCGGCGGAGCGAGAGGCTGAATAGCTGCAATAGTCGCCATATTCCTATTCTCCTAGCTTTAATTAAGGTGGGCGGCAGCAAACTCAACTGCCACCCCTACCGTTTTACTCAAGCGTGAGCTTCGGCCTCTTGGAGGCGGGTCAGTTGTTTTAATGCACCCAAAGCAACCAAGCCGTAACCCACCTTATTGAATACATCGGAGAAGTTGTAAATCAGTTCACGCAGCAACAGCAGTTCCACTGTGCCAAAGCTCAGCGCAGCTCGTAACCAATCGGATAAATCGACCAACCGAAGGTAATGAACAAGCGCAAAGTACGCAGCCCGTCGCGGATGGGGCGAGGCGCTTTATTGATGTCTTTATCGATGCTGATGAATAGATCGAAAACGATGAGCAGCCACGCCAGTGTCGAAACACCGAACATGATCCAGGCAAACATACCGCTCGTATCCTTGGTATTGATGGCGATTTCGCCCAAGTAACCGGTGGTAATCATGATGATGTCGAAGATGACCAAGCGGGTCATTAACCCACGACCCCGGGTTTGCAGCATGATCGGCACCATGGCTACCAACAACGGCGTGGTCAGCAACCAATCGACGTAGCGCAGTTCGGTTGGAAAAGCGATGATCACATCGACTCCTCCATCAATGCCGACCACGCCTTTCATGCCAAAATACTGCACTGCGGCGATAAAACAGATTAAGGTCGCCATGTTTAATGCGGAGCGATATTGAGCCGCCACATTGTTTCGTTCTAGGGCAAAATATATGGCACCTGCCGCCATAGCGATAAATGCGGCTTGGAAGGTATATTTGGTAGCAAGAACTAGAAATTCCACTGGTTAATCTCCTAGGTTAATTGCGATAAAGGACCTGCATAGTCAAAATTAGTAGCTATGGAACGCGACGTAAACTAGCACACCGTTTGTAACGGAAGTGTGTCTTGAAGAATAATCTTTGTAACGGGTTTGTAAATTTTTATGTATGCCGATTATGACTATGCAACTGCCTGATTTTACTGAGGTTAACATTGTGATCGTCGGCGATGTCATGCTGGATCGTTACTGGCATGGCCCGGTTTCGCGGATTTCTCCTGAAGCCCCAGTGCCGGTTGTCAAAGTGGACACCATCGAAGAGCGCCCAGGTGGAGCCGCTAATGTGGCCGTCAACATCGCGGCACTGGGAGGACAAGCTTGCGTATTAGGTCTGGTAGGCGATGACGAGGCTGCCCACATTTTGCATACCAAGCTGGATCGCTTGGGCATAACGGACGAATTGATACGGCTTTCAGAACAGGCAACGATCACCAAATTACGGGTGCTGAGCCGCCACCAGCAGTTACTCCGAGTCGATTTCGAAAACCCTTTTCGGTTCCAATCCGACGCCTTGTTGGCTCGTTTCAAGTCGCGCTTACCGGCAGCCGATCTGGTCATCATTTCCGATTACGGCAAAGGTACGGTCCATAACGTGCAGGACTATATCGCTAGCGCACGGGCTGTTGGTCGCCCGGTACTGGTGGATCCGAAAGGGCGGGATTACTCCGTGTATCGGAATGCGACGTTAATCACACCCAATTTGCAAGAGCTGGAAGCCGTGGTCGGTCCCTGCGCCGATGAGCAGGAGTTGGTGAGCAAAGGCACGGCTTTGCTAAAAGAGTTGTGCTTGGATACGCTATTGGTCACGCGCGGGGAGCAGGGTATGAGCCTATTGCGACGCTCCGCAGCACCCCTGCATCTAGCGGCGCGGGCTCGTGAGGTCTATGACGTCACCGGCGCCGGTGACACCGTCATCGCCACCTTGGCAGTGGGCTTGGCAACCGGTTTAGATCTAGCAACCGCCATCTTGTTGGCTAATGCAGCCGCCGGCATCGTGGTAGGCAAACTGGGGGCTGCAGGAGTCACGGCTTCGGAGCTACAGCGTGCGCTCTATGACCATGCAGAACCAGCTAAGGGAGCCGTCAGTGAAGAACAGCTTTTCACGGCGGTAGCGGATGCCAAACTGCACGGCGAAACCATTGTGATGACCAACGGTTGTTTCGATATTTTGCATGCCGGTCATGTGGGTTATCTGGAACAAGCCCGCCGACTTGGCAATCGCTTGATCGTAGCCGTCAACGACGATGCTTCGGTGCGCCGGTTGAAAGGAATGGAACGCCCAGTCAACGAGCTGGCGCAGCGGATGCAAGTACTAGCCGGCCTTGCGGCTGTCGATTGGGTGGTGCCGTTAGCGAGGATACCCCCGAGCGGCTGATTTGCCGCATTAAACCCGATTATTTAGTCAAAGGCGGCGATCACGCACCCGACACTATCGCGGGAGGACGTTGCGTGCGGGAGGCCGGTGGCCAAGTAGTGGTCATGGACTATTTTGACGGCCATTCTACGAGCAATATCATTGCCCGCATTCTCGACTCGTCTTGAACTGATGCGCATTCTGTATAGCGTGCTGTTGTATTTGGCGATCCCACTGATTTTGCTGCGTTTGTACTGGCGGGGACGTAAAAACCCCGAGTACAGAAGGCGTTGGGCAGAGCGATTCGGACTTGTGCCGGAGTTCCCGGAAAAGGGTTGTCTCTGGATACATGCGGTTTCAGTCGGGGAAGTACGTGCAGCGTTGCCACTGATTAACGCATTGCAACAGCGTTATCCGACTTGCAAAGTGCTAGTGACAACGACCACCCCCACCGGTTCCCAACAAGTGCGCCAGGCTTTGGGAGACAGCGTGGTCCATACCTATTTACCCTACGATTTGCCCGGTGCGGTAGGTCGGTTTCTGAGTCGTGTCGGACCGAGGCTGGCCCTCATCATGGAAACCGAAATGTGGCCCAATCTATATCATCGCTGCGCGACGGCGGGTATCCCGTTAATCATCGCCAATGCTCGTCTATCGGCACGTTCCACCAGCCGTTATCTGCGGTTGGCGGATTTTACCCGCAGCGTATTGGCTCACACCACGCTGATCGCTGCACAAAGTGAACTGGATGCCGAGCGTTTTAGCGCCTTGGGTGCGCCGCGGGTCCGTGTTATGGACAATCTTAAATATGATCTAAGTTTGCCGACAGAATTGCCCGCTCAGGGTCGAGTTTTGCGACAATCATTAGGGATTTCGCGACCCGTATTGGTCGCTGCCAGCACCCATAGCGGCGAAGACGAGCAAGTCCTGGATGCTGTTCTTGCTGCGCAGCAGTGTTTGCCGGATCTACTCCTGGTGCTGGTACCGCGTCATCCGGAACGTTTCGATACGGTTGCGAATTTATGCCAGCAACGGGGCCTGAGTGTGGTTAGGCGCAGCTTGGGGCAATCTTGCACACCGACCACAGCCGTCTTTCTAGGCGACAGCATGGGTGAGTTGTTGTTGTTCTACGCCGCCGCCGATATTGCTTTCGTGGGCGGTAGTCTAGTACCCCACGGTGGTCACAATGCGCTGGAAGCGGCTTTACTGGGATTGCCGGTGCTGTTCGGCCCACATATGTTCAACTTTGTCGAGGTCAGCGAACGGTTGCTCGCGGCGCGGGCCGCTTGGCGAGTCGCTAACGCTGAAGAACTGGCGGCCAAAGTGATGCAGTTAATGTCGGATAAGCCGCTGAGACAGGCTGCCGGTCAACGGGCACGGGCCGTTGTGGAAGAAAATCGGGGAGCATTGGCCAATGTATTGGCCCTCATTGATAGGATTGTCTGATGAGCCGGCTGGCTGGACAAGGTTCAGGTTTGCACTTCCAACCGCTCGACTTGCTGTTTTATCTGACGCATAACCAGTTCGTATTCGCCGGCAAGATCGATAGCTACGGTATTGGCATCTGTAGCGAGATCGGTTTGCTGTTCCACTTGCATTAACAGTTGAATCAGTCGATTGCTGCCGTACAATTTGGCGGTTCCCTTTAGGCGATGGGCGGCGCGACTGGCCGTTGTCCAGTCCTGCGCGGCCAATGCTTCAAGCAGGGCATCCAATTGTTTGGGCACATGGACCATCGTGGTCTTTAATACAGTCAGTGCACCACGTGGACTGAGATCGTTAACCAATTGTCTCAGTGCTCGGCGAATCTCCTCTGCCGGATCAGGGGCCCGTAACGGCAAAGGCGGGCGCGATATGGGTTCATCGTCGACCACGGCATAATCCTCCCGCAACCAGCGCTTTAGCACTGCACTCAGGTTTGCTTTAGTAAATGGTTTGGTAACATAATCGTTCATCCCGGCTTGCTCGGCAACCCGCCGACGTTCATGAGAATCTATATCCGCTGTCAAGGCGATAATCGGCACCGGCGTTGTACCGGTAGCGACCTCATGACTACGAATCCGCCGAGTCGCCTCGAAACCGTCTAAATTCGGCATCTGAATATCCATGAACACCGCATCATACGATTGCTGCTTCACCATGCTCACCGCCTCGTGACCGTCGCTGGCGAAATGGACCTCGCTACCCAAAGCGCGCAGTTGCAGTTCGGCCACTTCCTGATTGGGCGGGTAATCGTCGACAACCAAGATTAGCCGCCCACGTAGGGGGGCTGTAGCAGTGTCATCCGACTGTTCGCGCTGGTCTTCAACCCGACTAAAATCCAGGGTGAACGAAAAGGCGCTACCTCGTCCGGGTTCGCTACATACGGTGACTTTCCCCGCCCATCAACTCCACTAGACGTTGGCAAATAGCCAAACCTAGCCCGGTGCCTCCATGACGACGCGAAGCGGAAGGATCGTTCTGAAAGAACGGGTTGAACAACTGTTCGATGGTGCGTGACTCCATGCCGACGCCGCTATCGCTAACCTCGAAGGCGAGCCGACATGTTGTCTCAGGATCCGGCGCGGGTTGTTGGGTGATGCGCAATAACACCGTGCCCTGATCGGTGAATTTAATGCCGTTATGGAGTAGATTCAGTAACACTTGCCGCAGGCGCAGGGGGTCGCCCTGTAGGTGCTCGGGTAAATCGGCGGGCATCTGAAAGGATAATTCCAGATGTTTACGATCAGCCCACGGTTGCAGCGTATCCTTTAGCATCGTCAACAATGGCGGTAGCGCAAAGGTGTTGCTCTCCAGCTTTAGCGTGTTGACTTCAAGCTTGGAATAGTCCAGCAAATCGTTGATCAAACTGAGCAGGTGCTCCGAAGCCTGAGAAACCGTCGCCAGCCAATGGTGTTGCTGTTCGTTCAACGGCGAGCCAGCCATGATATCGGCTAGACCCATGATGCTGGTCAATGGCGTGCGCAGTTCATGGCTGATGTTGGCCAGAAAATCGCTTTTCGATTGATTGGCTTGTTCGGCGTCGCTTTTGGCTTTTTCGAGGGCTTCTTCAGCCCGTTTGTGCTGGCTGATGTCGATCACAAACGTGACTTTTTTCTTGCCGCCATCGGGGCCGACAATCAACGCCGCGTTGCCAAGAATGGTAAATGGCTGACCGTTTTTGCCGACCACCGACCATTCGCCTTGCACTTCAACCTGGCCCTGGATGTATTGATCGTGCAGATCGGACAGCTGTTCCTTGTACGGATCAGGCACAATGACGGTGAAATGCTGGCCGATCAGTTCCGCGCTGGTATAGCCATAGATGTGTTCGTAGGCTGGGTTAACATATTCAAAAAACCGTTGTCATCGGTAATGCAGATACCGATCGGCGTTGCGGTAATGATGTTGCGCACGCCTTCATCACTGAGCCGGAGCACAGCTTCAGCAGAACCCGTAGACTCCGGATAGGGATTGGGTTGCTGCTCATGCAAAAAGCGCCGTACCCGCATAATGAGTTCACGCTGCGGATGCGGTTTCCAAATAAAATCATCTGCACCCGCTGCAAGCCCTTGTTGTACAGCATCGTGCTGCTCAAAGGGAGCGGTCAAGAGGATCTTTGGTGAGGATGGCCGAAGCGCGGTTTGACGCAGTTCCTGGATAAGTTCGGCGCAGTTTATGTCAGGTAGGGTTGCAGCAAGCACAATCACCTGTGGCTGAGTTTGACGCCACTTAGTCAGTGCTTGGGCGCCATCGGTTACGGTCACTATGGTATCAGCACAATCCTGAAGCATTGTTGTGCACTGTTCGAGCGCGACCACATCACTGTCAGCGATCAGTATTCTATCCATCTTGCTAAACTCGCTACCGGCGCCCCTTTAATGTCGGGCTTAGAGTTTGATCGGCCTTAGCGCCCGTATTCAATCATAGGCTCTGCAGACTGTGCGTTGAAGTTTTCTATCCAACAAACCGCTTCGGCAGCGGCGAGTGGCGGCGAAAACCAATACCCTTGATAATACTCGCAACCCATGCTTTTGAGTTGCATAAACTGCTGTTGGGATTCCACGCCTTCCGCAATGACGTAAAGACCGAGGTTGTGTGCCAAGCTGATAATGGTTTGTACAATGGCGGAATGCTCTTGATTTTTGCTCATGTCCGCAACGAAAGAACGATCAATTTTTAATGCCGCACTGGGTAACCGATAGAGATAATTGAGTGACGAATAGCCGGTACCGAAATCATCAATGTGACAGGATACGCCTAAGGCCCGCAGCGCATTAATCTTGGCGATTACCGAATCGGTACTCTTCATTAATGTGCTTTCGGTAATTTCCAATTTAAGTGCGGATGGAGCGAGGTTTGTCGCTTGCAATGCCGCTTTTACTCTGGGTATCAGTTCAGGCTCATAGAACTGACTCGCCGACAGATTGATACTGACCGTTAACGGATGCGGGTTCGCCTGTTGCAACAGTTGTATTCCCCGACAGGCTTCTTCCAATACCCACCAACCTAACTCGGCGATCAGGCCCATATCTTCAACACAGGTGATAAATTTACCCGGCAATAGCAAACCCTGCTGTTGGTGTTGCCAGCGATCAGGGCTTCGAATCCAACGGCATGCTGCTCAATCGAACAGATCGCTGATAATACAGTACGAATTCCTGACGTTCGATCGCTTGACGCAGTTCATCTTCTAAACGCAGCCGCGTCTGTACCCGCTCCAACATGGCTTCATTGAACAGCGCATAGCGCTTATGTTCCGCGCTCTTGGCCTCGTACATGGCGATATCGGCATTACGCAATAAATCCGTCGGACCATAACGACCGTTACTCATGGCGATACCGGTACTGCTGGACAAACTGAAACTATGGCCCTGAACGGAAATGGGTTGACTCAGACATTGATCAATATGCTCGGCTATCCGACAAGCGCGTTCAGTGTTATCGACCCCCTCCAATAATATGGAAAACTCATCCCCGCCAAAGCGGGCGACTGTTTCACCCTGTTGCAGCACCTGCCTCAAGCGCTCTGCGAACTGCCGCAATAGTTCATCGCCAGCGGCGTGCCCTAAGCTGTCGTTAACCACTTTGAAACGGTCCAGATCCAAAAACAATACCGCGCACCGAGCTTGGTTTTGATTGGCTCGCAATGCTTCGTCTAGTCGCTCCAAGAAAAAGCGTCGATTGGGTAATCCTGTTAGGCTGTCATGCAATGCACTGTGCATTAATTCAGTTTCGAAACGTTTGCGGTCGGTGATGTCAGTCATCGAGCCGGCGACTCGCGAACTGCGCAACAGAACGCCTTGGGTTCTGACCCACCGATAGCCACCGTCTCGGTGCATCATCCGATGTTCGTTGGTAAACAGCGAGCGGTCACCGTTAACGTAAGCAGTGAAATCGATTTTAAGTTTGCCTAAATCTTCAGGATGAACGCGCCCGTACCATTCGCCCGAGCTCGTACCCAATTCGGGTTCGGCGTAGCCCAGGATGGCTTTCCAGCGAGCCGAGTAGTACACCGTATCGGTGTTTAGATCCCAGTCCCAAATACCGTCATTGGTGCTTCTTACCGCCGCCGCGTAGCGTTCCTCGCTCAAGCGCAAAGATTCCAGCGCTTGGGCATGATTCATCGCATGCCGAATGCTTCGTTCTAGGAGAGAAGCAGTGATTTCACTTTTGACCAGGTAGCACTCGCGCCGACCTCCATCGCCTGCATATACAGTCCGTGTCCGCCGGTACTGGTCAACAAGATCATAGGCGCGTTCCAACCCTGATTGTGCACAGCCTGCATCAGCTGCAGACCGTTATCTTGCCCCAGCTGATAGTCGATCAGATACACATCATAACTCGCCTGTTCAATCGCGTTAAGCCCTTGTGCAGCGCTTTCGACCCAGTTTAACTCACACTGCAGCCCTTCAATTTCACGGACTAATTCGGCCAAAAACACGGAATAAATTTCATCATCATCAACCAGCAGAATTTTGATGGGTTTAGTGGGGTCTGCGATGTCATAGCTTGCGGTCACACGTGCTAACCTTCTATCCTAGTGCGCTGGGGTAAAAAACAGTTTGTGGGGTTGCCTTTGTCACAATATTAGCCACACTCTGTAACATGACGATGTCTAAAGCATCGCGATAAGTAACAATATGTAACAAACTATCCATTTCACGTTGTAATCGATTAACACAGGCTGCTAAGGCTTAAGCGGAAGTCTATGAGTGAGGCACAGCATATTTTAGTCGTCGATGATGACCCAATCATCTGCGAATTGCTGGATAAGTATTTGAGCGCAGAAGGTTTTCTTGTCAGCACTGCACAGAGTGGCGAGGCCATGCGCAGTATTATGGCCAGCGAATCTATTGATCTCGCCATCCTGGATTTAATTATGCCGGGCGAGGATGGATTGACCCTGACACGCTATTTACAGCACGAGTACTCGGACACCTCAGTCGTCATACTCACTGCTAAGTCGGAAACCGTCGACCGCATCGTGGGGCTTGAAATGGGCGCGGACGACTATATCGTCAAGCCCTTCGACCTGCGTGAGCTGCTGGCCCGGATAAAAAGCGTACTCCGCCGGCGCAGCGCGTTACCAATCGCGACGAAGACATCAGTTCTCCCACGCCATCGCGCAATGCCCCTCAGGTCCATTTTGCCGGTTGGCGGCTGGATTTAAGCCTCTACGAATTGACCTCGCCACGGGACGATAAGGTACCCCTGACCACAGGCGAATTCGAATTATTGATGGCCTTTATCAAACACCCGCATCGAGTATTAAGCCGCGACGAACTACTGACGATCATCCATAACCGCGAAGCGGGTCCGTTTGACCGGAGCATTGATGTCCAAGTGGGGCGCCTGCGCCGCAAAATCGAAATCGATCCGAGTCAACCTGAACTGGTCAAAACCGTGCGGGGAGCCGGTTACTTATTTACCCCCACCGTTCACACTGTAAACGCCAGCGACCCCGTATAATCGCTGCTGTACGTAAATCCTGTTTAAAAAAACATTCATCGTAATTTCACACGCTGCGGTTATAAATTAAACGGTTCTTTCAAATGAACGGCGTTGCTCGCCTTTCCTTCGGCGCGCCAGCGCCACTGATTAATCGTATAACCGCGCGAGTTCCCTATGCTGTTGAGCTTATTGATGTTGCTGACGGTCACCTACAGCCTGTTACGCCTGAGTAAGATTAGGCACTTTCACAAGCTGGCGGAAGTTCAGC
>JAAUQA010000540.1 GCA_012032855.1 Candidatus Competibacteraceae bacterium | reverse complement strand
CTAATCAAATCCGACCCGGAATTGGAACCGATGATCATCGGCGCAACTTCCGGGTAAATCAACGGAAATTTAGGGAATTCCGCCGTCACTTCCAGTATCGTCGAGGAGGTGGAAAAAATGGTCTGGGGTATCCGCTGGGGCTCCGACACCATCATGGACTTGTCCACCGGCAAAAACATCCATGAGACTCGCGAGTGGATCTTGCGTAATTCCCCGGTACCCATCGGCACCGTGCCGATTTATCAAGCCCTGGAGAAAGTAGACGGCAAGGCGGAAGAACTGACCTGGGAGATGTTTCGCGATACCCTGATTGAGCAAGCTGAGCAAGGAGTCGATTACTTCACCATTCATGCCGGAGTGCGTCTACCGTATATCCCGCTGACCGCTGATCGGGTCACCGGCATCGTCTCGCGTGGCGGATCTATCCTCGCCAAGTGGTGTCTTGCTCATCATCAGGAAAACTTCCTCTATACCCATTTTGAGGAAATCTGCGAGATCATGAAAGCTTACGACGTGTCGTTCTCGTTAGGCGATGGGCTACGTCCCGGTTCTTTAGCCGACGCCAGCGACGCCGCTCAGTATGCCGAACTGGAAACCCTCGGCGAATTGACTCAAATCGCTTGGAAACATGATGTGCAGGTCATGATCGAAGGACCCGGCCATGTGCCCATGCAGCTCATTAAGGAGAATATGGACAAGGAATTACGCGATTGTTACGAAGCGCCATTTTACACTTTGGGGCCGTTGACCACCGACATCGCTCCCGGTTACGACCACATCACCTCGGCTATCGGGGCAGCTCAAATCGGTTGGTACGGGACCGCCATGCTGTGTTATGTCACCCCCAAGGAACATTTGGGTCTACCCAACAAGGAAGATGTCCGCGACGGCATTATTGCCTATAAAATCGCCGCTCATGCCGCTGATTTAGCCAAAGGTCTTCCCGGCGCGCAAATCCGCGATAACGCCATCAGCAAGGCGCGTTTCGAGTTTCGTTGGGAAGATCAGTTCAACTTGGGACTGGATCCAGAGCGGGCACGCGAGTATCACGACGAGACGTTGCCCAAGGAATCGGCCAAAATAGCGCATTTCTGCTCCATGTGCGGACCGCATTTCTGTTCCATGAAAATCACCCAGGATGTGCGCGATTACGCCCGCGCTAAAGGCATTGAAGACGCTAACGCAGCGCTAGAGCAGGGCTTACAAGACAAAGCCGAAGAATTTAAGGAAGGAGGAGCCCAAGTTTATCACAAAGCTTAAACCCGACCGGTAATTGTATCGAACCGTCACCCTCAGCCTTATAGCAGAGGGTGACGGTTACCCTAACGACTCGTTAGTCGCCCCCATGAATCTGATGCCAAAGGGGGTCGGCATACTCCCACCAAACCCCATATTCAACCAAGCGCGTTTCTATCGCTTGCAAATCCACTTCGGGCGGCGCCGTAATGGTTAACACATTGACATGGGCATTACCGTGTTGACATCCCTGCTCGGCGATAAAGGCTAAAATGGCTTTGCCGAGATCGGAATCAAGATTGAATTTGTTCAGCAATACACGCATTGTCCGATTCCCTGATTTCTCGACCACCTCCACGAAGCGTAGCTGTCCATCCTCCCCGCGCGACACTCTGACCACGTCGCTGACCGAAACCTCGTATGCGAAAGAGGGGGTGCCGTCGAGTCGGTATAAATCCTCACCCGTTGGCGAAGCCGATAGCAACTCTTTGCGGCCTTCGTTATCAAGAAATTCAACCTGCTCTTGTTTCATTGTGTTCGCTGTCATTGTCTGTTCCGCCCATCTCACTCGCACTGCCGTAGCCCGCAGCACTCGGATTACGCATAACGCCACAGCACCGAACGGTTTGGGCCAAGTCAGGCGCTGCTTCACTTGCTTTGATTACTAATGCTAACATGCCATAAGAATAGAGAATAAATAATCAGTGTCTGCTCTCAATGAACACCGCGCAGTGGTATCCTCAGGATGACGGGTAGGCAAGCCGAAGTTCTGTATCGGTAGCATTGTGCGAGTCAAACACTATTTACAGTCCACAGCTCATGCCGCAATATGCGCTGTTGACGGTATCGCCTGAATGGACGGTCAACCGCGACCCAAAGCGAATATTTTTATTGCCGTTTCACGCGTCGATATAATGGCTTATCGAGCAGTTAAGCCGACAGGTTTTGCACGCATAAAGTACGACTAGACTCAACTTTGATAACATTTCCACCAATAGCAAATTATCAGGATTAACGGATTGATCTTGACCGCACGATGCGTCAGGGGGCACCCATGGGAGCGAGTATCACACTTAAGGTTATCGACGGCAGTCTCACCGGCCAACAGTTTCAGTACAACGAAAGTGCTGCATGCACCATCGGCCGGGCTAAGGACTGTGATATTCAAATACCTTCGGATGAGCAGGAACAATTCATTTCCCGCTACCATTGCGCATTAGACATCAATCCCCCCACGGCGAGTTTGCAGGACCTGCAAAGCAAGAACGGTACCTTCGTCAATAACCGCAAAATCGGCCCGGAACCGCTAAAACTCAGGAACGGCGATAAAATCAAACTGGGCAGAACCGTTTTCCAGGTGGAAATCCGCAACTCTGCCGAAGAAGCGCCGGCGACAAAAATATTCAAAGATCCCACCGAGGCGGCTACCCAGTTTTTCCAGACCAACACCGCAGCGGATGCGTTACGCGCATCCCAGGAACGCATCCAACGGCGAACCGCTCGGCCGGCCCACCACGCCATTGGTACGGAAATGTCCCAACCATCCAGTTTCAGCGTTAAACATTTCGGTTTTCGACGCAAGCCTTTTCAAGGTAGCGGGCTGGATTTTCTGCGCTCCTATCCGGATTACGAAAGTGCTTATGCACGTTTGTTGGACGGTATCCGCTCGGCCAAGGGCTTGATATTGCTGTTGGGCGAATCCGGAACGGGTAAAAGCCTGTTGATGGGCAATATCGTGCATGACCCCACCGTCGGCTTGAATTCCGTGTTGTGCCAAGCTCCCGAGAATTACGATCAACTGTTGACCGCAATTTGTGACACCTGCAGTTGAGCGTAGGCGGATCGGAACGTGCGCACAAGATGAGAGCGCTCATGGAGTACATGAATATCTCCAACCGAGAAAGTATTGTAGCTGATTATTGATGACGCCGA
>JAAUQA010000539.1 GCA_012032855.1 Candidatus Competibacteraceae bacterium | reverse complement strand
TGTTCTACTGATTCACAACGTCTTGTGGTGACGCCAGTGCTTGAAACGCTCCAGCAGGCTATCCTTCCAGCGTTGATAGATGGGCAGGCGAGTTATGATTAACAGCAGGGTGGCTAGAATCAGAATGACGGCGACTGGGCGTTGCAGGAATGGCATAAAACTGCCCTCCGAGACCATCAGCGCACGACGCAGATTTTCATCGGCCATCGGCCCGAGAATCACCCCGATAACCAAGGGCGCTATGGGATACTCCATCTCGGTAAGGAAGTACGCGATGATGCCGATAGGAACCATCAAGTAGAGATTGAAGATATTGAGCCCCAGCGCATAGGAACCGATGACACACAGCACACCCACCACCGGCAGGAAGATAGCGGTCGGTATCAACAACAACTTCACAACCTGGCGGGCGAGAAAGATACCGTTAACCCACATAGCGAGCGATGCTAGGAATAGAACAGCGCAGACCTCGACGAAAAAGGTGGGTTTTTCGAAGCCGATCATCGGGCCTGGGGTAACCCCATGCAGCATTAAGGCACCCAGCAACATGACGGCGGGCGGGCTACCCGGTATTCCCAAGGTCAGCAACGGAATCAATGCTCCGCCGATGCAGGCATTGTTGGCGGTCTCCGAAGACACGATACCGGCCGGCTCTCCCTTGCCGAAGTTGTCCGGATTTTTGGAAGTGTTTTTAGCTGTGCCGTAAGAAACCCAACCGGCAATATCCTCGCCCACGCCCGGCACTGCCCCAATACCCACACCAATCATTGCAGAACGGAAAATATGCTTGATGTTGCGCATCACGGTGCGGAACTCGGGCAAAATGCGCTGAAAGTTTTTCGGCTTGGTCAGCTCCAGTTTGTCACGCAGAACCTTGATGATCTGGGGGATACCAAACGCGCCGATCAACACCGGCACAACCTCTATCCCGCCGTCCAATTCCGGCATATCAAAGGTGAAGCGGGGAAAAAACTGCAGCCGATCACGGCCGACACAGGCCAGCACCAGCCCGATCAAACCCGCGATCCAGCCCTTATAAACCAGATCCTTACTGGTCAGCGTCCCGCTGATCACAATACCGAATATCGCCAGCAGGAAAAATTCATAGGACGTGAACTGCAGCGCAACCTCTGTGATCAGTGGCGCGGCCATGACCAGCGCAATCATCCCGATAGTCGTGCCGATAAATGAGGCGGTCGTCGTTAGTCCCAGGGCCCGTCCACCTTCGCCCTGTTCTGCTAACGGATACCCATCCATTGCGGTAGCGGCGGAGGCGGCAGTTCCGGGGATGTTGATCAGGATCGCCGGGTAGGAACCGCCGTAGATAGCGCCTACATACATACCAAACAGCGCGATCAAGGCGGTATTGAGGTCCATCCCATAGGTCAGCGTTGTCAGTAGCGCCACGCCGAGGGTGGCGGTGAGTCCCGGCAAGGCACCGAAAATAATGCCAAGAAAGCTCGCGCCGAACAGCAACAGGATATTGAATGGATCGGAAAGCAGATTGAATATGGTGCTGAAGAAAACGACAAAATCGTTCATCGGATCGGCCTCGCTAGCCCGATGCGCGCAGCAGATATTTCACCTGCTCCATCGCTTCGATATAAAAACCCTCGGTCGGCAAGGGAACGAGCAAACCGAACTTGAACACCGGACAGAGCACCAGCGGTACCAGCAACGCCACCAACAGCGTGATACGAAAGCGCCGAATGCCGATAGATCGTTGCAGGCATAAGCGGGAAATCAACAGGCACAGATGATGAATGCCAACGTGGCAAAGCCGTCAACAGCGACTTGAGAAATTCCTGTACCTACTTGGCTACTACTGATGCCGAGCGCCACCCCAACAACTAAGAAAAACCCGGTGCAAATAAACAGCATCTCATGTCGTTCAAGATAAAATGCGCTGATAAAAGCAAACAGAAAAAAAGCGGTCCCAATGTAAAAATCCACTGTTGGGATGAAGGCGTAAACATAGGTTGCGATCAACACCACGATGGCTAAAAAACGTTGGTTGCGTTCGTCAAACCAGGAAGTGGTTTTTTGCTGCTCCCGCAGCACGCCCGGCCAACCGTGATAAGAAACCGCATTGGCTACCAGTACCAGAGACAGCAGCAGTAACAACCCACCCACTAACAGGGGGAACAGCGCAGGTGAGACATACCAGACGTTTTGTACCCCACCGTAGGAATCCGACATCGGATAGGATGTCGCCTCCCAGATAAGACCGAACGCTAGTAACGCCAGAATGATTCCGGTGCGAAAATCCAGACGTCTCAAATGACTCGTTTGATTATCCATGGCAATACTCAGAAGGGAGAGGGATAGAGTTCATGCCAGCGCGGGAAAATGCTTGGTTTAATACTGCCGCATTTCCCGCGCCTACGGATGGTCTTAGGGTTTGGGGATACCCAGTTTTGCGGGATCGACTTTCGCGGCATTCAGTTCATACAGGGTCCAACCGAACAGGGACTCAAGATTGGCAAATTCCTGCCGGGCCTCTTCGCCGGTTTTCCCGGACAGCACGTAAAAGTTCTTTGTCGCCCACTCTTGAACCGCATCGCTGGCGAGCGCCTGAGTAAATGCATCGCTTAATTTAGCCTTGATCTCGTCCGGTGTCTCGTTGAGTACCGCCATACCGATGGCTTGCGAGATGGGTAAATGCTCTTTCAGCTCGGGATGGGAGGCAAATGCCGAGGGAATCTCGCCTACGCCATCCAGAGTCTGTCCGTCTTCGGTCAGCGTAGCAAGCGCGCGGAGTTTGCCGCCTTGCAGTAATTGCTGCTGCTCGGCAAGCGATGTCACCACTACGGTCACTTCACCGGTCATGGCGCAGTCTGTGCCGGTGCAGAGCCTGCATAGGGAATGAAATTGAATTCAGCACCGGTCCCTTTCATGAGGGCCAGTAAATTCAAATGATGAATCGAACCGGCACCACCTGCCGCTGCCTTAATCGAACGTGGGTCTTTTTTCGCGGCAGCAACCAAATCATCCAAGGTTTGGTAAGGCGAGTTGGCTGTGACTGAAATCAAATCCGGTGAACCACCGATAATAAACGGATACCAGATATCCATTTTCTTGTCCCAACCGCCTTGCACGCCAGCCGTCACGCAAGACTCAGAAAGCCCCACCAAGGTATAGCCATCGGCCGGTTTTTTGGAAACGAAACTCAT
>JAAUQA010000538.1 GCA_012032855.1 Candidatus Competibacteraceae bacterium | reverse complement strand
CGTTCATGTGGGCGATCCAATAGGGGGAGTTTTTCAGGGCATACGCAAGGCTATGATCGGCGGTGCTTTTCATATTGATGGCGCAAGCAACTGGCATTATTACCTTGGTAAATACGAGGTATCCAAGGGGCAATTTGCCGCTGTCATGGGTAAAGGAGATATCAAGAAGGGAATCGCACGGCTGATCGAGCTGTCTGGCGACAAGGAAGACGAAAAGTTAATACGCAAATCTGATGATGACTTGAACCTTGCCCTCGCCTTTCCGGTGACTTCGATTGGCTGGCTGGATCTGCAAACGTTTATTCATGCTTACAATGCTTGGTGTTTCGCCGACACTACTTGCAAAGCAGCTATGCCGCAAATCAAGGCAAAAGACGGTGACTCTGAAACGGGCTATGGATTTTTGCGTTTGCCAACGGAATTGGAGTGGGAGTATGCAGCACGTGGAGGATTAGACAGAAGGTTTTTTGAAAATTCATTGCCTTTTGACCGCGAGGATTCCAAGAAATTTGCCTTTGTAAAACCCGTCGCGAAATCCAGTACTCAGCGAATCGGCACCTTGTCTCCAACCTTGGGCGGACTCTACGATTTATTTGGCAATTTACAGGAGCTTACCGCTGATTTATTCCAGGCTGATCAGGGCCAGGGTAAGTCTGGTGCGATGACGGTACGTGGCGGCAGTTATTTTACCAGCCAAAATGACATATCTTCAGCTTGGCGTAACGAATTACCTTGGTATCAGGTCAAACCAAGCAGTGGTGAGGTTCTCGAAAGTCGCCATCCTGCCACGGGAATCCGCCTTGTAATCGCCGCCCCAGTAGTGCCCACCAAAAAATATCTTGAACAGATCGAAGGAGAATACACAAAGTATGCTAAAGAGTATCGGACTGATACCCCGGTTGTCGGCGGGGCATCAACCAGGATGATCTAAAGTCTACACTGAACAGTATCCTCAAGACGCTGAAGGGCGGTTCCACGGGTAGTACCGACCCTAAAGAGTTGCTAGTTCAAGTCGAAAGAGAAGTGGAACGGGCTTTCGCTCAAATGCAACGGATTAACAGAGACCTGGGGCTACGAACCCAACAGGTATGCGATGATCGTCTGGAAAATGCGATCATGTTCAGCATACTAATGATGCGCGCCTACCGGGATTGGGATAAAAAACAAAAGCCGATTGAGTATTTTAAAGGGCAAACTAACCTGAGCGTTAAAAATCAACAAAGATATACTGAGTTTTTAAGATCTGCCGCTAATGATGAACAACTGCAATTAATTTATTTTAATAAATATTTAGAGGAAATTAAAAAAACTTATACGTGATTATGGTCCCGACTGTAGCGAAACGGCGATTAATCATTATAAGGATAAAATAGCGCGTTTCGATGTATCAGATCCTGAAAAAATGGCTTTTGAATTGCTCGGCCAGCACCTAAAAAATTTTTTAATTCTTGGTTCGGCATCACCTGATTGGCGTGATGAAATCGAAAAAGCCTTTGTAGAGAGAAACCTGCACACACAACTTTAAATAACAGCTTTTTATGCCAACAAGGGAAGGTAAAATATGGTCAATAGAATTATTGACACAACTATTATTATATCGCTCCTCATTACCGTCGCTGGCGGTTGCGCTAATGTGCCTCAACGGGGCGGCCAAGTTAGTGAAAGTTATTATATCGTCCAGAAAGGCGATACTCTGGGAGAAATTGCGCAGAGAATGACGGGTAGCAGCAATAACTGGAGAGCCCTGGCTCGCTATAATGGCATCACAAATCCCAGACGACTGGAAGTTGGTCAACAACTGACCATACCTGCGGATTTGTCCATGATCGAACCTCGCTCCGCCGCGAGTACTTCTTCGGGTCGCAGTACTGGAAGAGAGAGTTTCGGCGGTAATTCAGGGGGTAGTAGCACAGGAAGCAGCGGTTTTACGGGTTTATCTACCCAAGCGGAAGGGGCTGTCATTGTCGGTGTGCTGGGAGCAGTTGCGGGAGCCTTGTTGTGCGACAAGAAAAATCGCGTCGAGTGCGCCGCGGCTGGGGCTGCCATTGGCGGTGTGGGTGGTTATGTCATCGGTAACGAAATTGCCAAACGGCAAAAGCGGTACGCCTCAGCCGAAGCTTTTTATGATGCTCAAATCAGGAAAACGGCTCAACTTAACCAGTCTCTATCGAGGCAAAATCGTAATTTGCGCAAAAGTATTCAGGCCGACCAGCGACGTGTCAACACCCTGGTAGCGCAGTACCGTTCGGGTAGGACCAAGAAAAGCAGCTTGAATGCACTTAGAAGAGACATTGAAAGGAAACATAATCAAAGTAGCAAGCAGCTGGCGGAAGCTAAGAAAGAATATGAAATCAATAATGAGCTACTTAAGACGATGCAAAACTCAGGGCAAGCGAAAAGGATCGCCGATTTAAGAAACGAAAACAATGAATTAAGAAATCGCATTGTTGCTTTAGAAGACATGTCGGATGACTTGGTAAAAATAACAGCCGCAGTAGGTGAATTCAGATAAATATCGTTGCTAACCTGACTAATTAATTCTTGGTAATAAATAGGAGTAATTTTATGTTTCAGATCTTCATTTTTCTGAGAAATTATTTGAGTTTTATTATAGGCATCTTTTTGCTTAACGCTTGTGCTATGAGTCCTGAAGATTGTGACCCCAATCGAGGAGGATTTATTACCGGCTTATCGGCAATGGCATCCGGGTGCTACGAGGAACGGGTAGCCATTAGAGAGAATGAATTAGCGGCGTCCCGCTCGGTCAACCATCAACTCCAAGGCGAAAATCGACAGCTTCGTGAAGAGAAGCGTTTGAGTTCCGCTCAAGTGCATCAGGCCCAAAGCAGATTGGCGGCCTTGCAAAGACAAAACGCTCAAATTAACCGTGATATAAACAGGATAAAAGCGGGCACCACAGCCCAACAAAATGAAAAAGCGCGTCTACAGCGTGAAATGAAAAATATCAACCGGCAGATTGCCGATCTCAAACGTCAACTCGCGAATGGACGAATTACGGAGCTGGAGTTGCAACAAGAAACGCAACGACTGGAAATACAGCTAGCAGAGGCCGAAGAAGCGTTTTCTACGACTGTAATGATTACCATTGGGCTAGCCGCTGTTTACTGGCGCTGTATCAAGGGCGCGATAACGCTGTCGTTGGCAACGCCGGTCG
>JAAUQA010000537.1 GCA_012032855.1 Candidatus Competibacteraceae bacterium | reverse complement strand
TATCGCGACGCCGATGATTCCGCAGGGCGGGCCGGTGCCTGTTCCTATGAGAAATCCTACGCCCGCGGTGGGGGTGCCGGTGCCGCCGTGAGCAGCGCGGAGTACATGGCCGAGGTCTTTCGTCGCTACGACGTCGTCGACCCCGACCGCCTCGCGGAGGCCATGCTCGTCGTCGAAAAAGACCGCGGGAGCACCCTCCTCGACGCCCTCGTCCGCACCCGCTCCGAGCGCCGGGGGCGGTGGCCCGGCTGCAGGCTGGACTATGTATCCGCCGCTGGTGTTACAAACCGGTGCGGCGTTTCCGTATCTGATTTTCTCCGTCCATCTGTTGGGCATGTCCTCCATCATGGGTGCTATCAATGTCATCGCCACGATCCTGAACATGCGCGCTCCCGGCATGAACTTGATGAAAATGCCGTTGTTCGTGTGGACGTGGTTGATTACCGCGTATTTGCTGATCGCGGTGATGCCGGTACTGGCCGGTGGCGTCACCATGTTGCTCACCGATAAATATTTCGGCACCTCGTTCTTCAATGCCGCCGGTGGTGGCGACCCGGTCATGTTCCAGCATATCTTCTGGTTCTTTGGGCATCCGGAAGTCTATATCATGATTCTGCCAGCCTTTGGTGTGATTTCGCAGATCATACCCACCTTCGCCCGTAAACCGCTGTTCGGTTACAGCTCGATGGTGTACGCCACGGCGTCTATCGCCTTTCTGTCCTTCATCGTCTGGGCGCACCACATGTTCACCGTCGGTATGCCGCTGGCCGGAGAATTGTTCTTCATGTATTCGACCATGTTGATCGCTGTGCCCACCGGAGTGAAAGTCTTTAACTGGATTTCTACCATGTGGAAAGGCTCGATGACCTTCGAAACGCCGATGCTATTCGCCATCGCTTTCGTGATTTTATTTACCATCGGCGGCTTCTCCGGCCTGATGCTGGCCATCGCACCGGCTGATTTTCAGTATCACGACACCTATTTTGTCGTCGCTCATTTCCATTATGTGCTGGTGCCCGGTGCAGTGTTTTCGCTGATGGCCGCCGCCTATTATTGGTTGCCTAAATGGACCGGCCACATGTATGACGAGAAACTGGGCAAGATTCATTTCTGGTTGTCCGTCATCGGCGTCAATGTGCTGTTCTTCCCTCAGCATTTCGTGGGCTTAGCCGGTATGCCGCGTCGTATCCCCGACTATGCGTTGCAATTCGCCGAGTTCAACATGATCTCGTCTCGGAGCGTTTTTATTTCGGCTTTTCCCAGCTGCTATTTGTGTACATCATCTTCAAAGCGATACGCGGCGGACAGAAAGCCACCGATCAAGTGTGGGAAGGCGCTGAGGGCTTGGAGTGGACCTTGAGTTCGCCGCCTCCCTATCATAGCTTCGAGACCGCACCGCAGATCAAATAGAAGTGTTGCTTAGTTGGGGGGCATGATGCCCCCCATCCTGATCTATAGGTGCACCGGCATCTGGGTGATTCCTAAACAGTACGTTGGGATGAGGAGGATGATCAGATGGGAGAAATCAGTTTGGATAATGAGCAGCAGCGCCGTGCTGCAAACCGCAGAACCTTGATTGTGCTGGCCGCGGTGGCAGTGGTGTTTTATATCGGGGTCATGATCAGTGTGGCGTTGAAATGACTGCTTACGCTCAAGCCAATCAACGTTTGCTCCGCCGCTTAATGCTGGTGGTGTTGGCCATGTTCGGTTTTGGCTTTGCCCTAGTGCCGCTTTACGACGTGTTTTGTGACATCACCGGTTTGAACGGCAAGACCAGTAACGAAGCAGTTGCGAATGTTGCCGGTCCGGTCGATAGTTCGCGCACCGTCACGGTTGAATTCCTAGCCAGTGTCAATCAGACCGCACCTTGGGATTTCAAGCCGCAAGTGGCCAAGATGCAAGTGCATCCGGGTGAATTTTATCGAGTCGATTACTTTGCCAAAAACCTGACCGGGCAAGCCTTGGTGGGCCAAGCAGTGCCCAGCGTTGCTCCTGGGTTGGCGGCTCAACATTTTCAAAAAATCGAATGCTTTTGCTTTTCCAGACAGGCATTCGAACCCGGTGAGGGTAGGGACATGCCGGTGACCTTCCGGATCGATCCCGATCTGTCTCCGGACATTTCCACAGTCACGCTTTCTTACACGTTTTTCAAATTGGAAGACGGTACCTTACAAAACTAACAGTACCTAGGGGAGAATACTTTATGGTTCAGGCTCACGGTGGATATTACGTTCCTCACGGTAGCCACTGGCCCATTATCGGTTCGGTCGGTTTGTTCCTGTTTATGCTCGGGTTCGCCAGTTTATTGAACGGCGGCGGATCGTTTTGGATGTATATCGGCGCCGCCATTGTGATTTTCATGGTGTTCGGCTGGTTCAGTACGGTGGTTCGTGAAAGCGAGAGTGGCACCTATAACGATCAAGTGGATGTTTCCTTCCGTTGGGGAATGGGTTGGTTCATCTTCTCTGAAGTGATGTTCTTCGCCTGTTTCTTCGGCGCGCTGTTCTACGTCCGTGAGTACTCGGTACCCTGGTTGGGGGGCGAAAGCCGGTTCATGACCCACGATCTGCTGTGGCCCGGTTACGATGCGGTTTGGCCCACCAACGGACCAGGGGATATCGGTGGCGCGTTCACGCCTATGGGCGCTTGGGGATTACCGGCACTCAACACGCTTATTTTGCTTTCCAGCGGCGTGACCGTGACCTGGGCACATCATGCCTTGAAAGAAGATAACCGCAAGCATCTGATCTGGGGTCTTGCAGCAACGGTCGGTTTGGGCGCGTTGTTCGTGATTTTGCAAGCCATTGAATACTCTCATGCGATGCATGATTACAACCTGACCCTGCAGAGCGGCGTTTACGGCTCCACCTTCTATATGTTGACCGGGTTTCACGGCTTCCATGTGACCCTAGGTGCGGTTATTTTGGCGGTTGTTCTGCTGCGAGCGATGCGCGGACATTTCACCCCTGAAAAGCATTTTGCCTTCGAGGCGGCGGCTTGGTATTGGCACTTTGTGGATGTGGTGTGGTTAGGGCTGTTTGTGTTTGTGTACTGGCTATAAAGCCCGCGTCGATCAATACCCCTTTCCGATGGACAGGAAAGGGGTTACTCCAATAGTCATCAGGGAACAGGAGGATAAATGCCGTGGGGCGTGATCAACCCGAAGGCGTAGGCGAGCATCA
>JAAUQA010000086.1 GCA_012032855.1 Candidatus Competibacteraceae bacterium | reverse complement strand
CTGTATTGCCTGCTCTGGTTGCCCCTTGAGGACTGGGCCAAGCTCGGGGTCTACCGTCAACTGCAACGGACCAGCCCTCGTCACCAGCAATTTGTAAACACGGTGCAGCAATTGCCTCATCCACATGGCCGACAATAGTTAACCCCGAAAGAGTGATATAGCGCAACCCCTATAAATCGATTCGATTTTAGGGATCAGTTGCGCTACAAATCAAAGAGATATAGCTAAACACCGTGATCAAAATAAAGTGGTTTAGCTATATGTCCAAATCGCATCGTAAATAATCCGCCCCCAGAGAGTTGGGTTAGAGACCTCGCTTTGCCGGTGATCCGGGCTCATATTTCGGCGCTGATTGCGGGTGAACTGCGCGGCATCATCAAAAAATGGGAGACTCAACACGCCAGTGTCCGGCAAAATCTCCACCGATATCAATCAGTAGTAGAAATAACGGGTGAAATGGAAAAACAGCGGTGCGGTATAGGTCAAGCTGTCTACCCGGTCCAGAATCCCGCCGTGGCCGGGCAGCAGCGTACCGCTGTCCTTTATGCCCAAATCCCGCTTCAAGGCCGAGATGCTGAGATCGCCGAAAAATCCCGCTACAGCGATCATCGCACCCACCAGAACCGTATCTATCAAGGTAAAGGGCGTCAGCAACGGTGCTAATCCGCAAGCCATGACTATGGTCGTCAACACCCCGCCGAGAAACCCTTCTACGGTTTTGTTGGGACTAACCTTAGGCGAAATGGGGTGGCGCCCCAACCACTTACCCCAACAGTATTGGGCCACATCGTTGAGCTGAGTCAGAACGATCAAAAACAACACCAATCCTTGCCCGCTGACCGACGATAATCCCATATCACCCGGTAACACCAGCAAAAATGCCAGATGACTGAGGCTGAATACCATGCTCATCAGCCCCCAATGCAAGGTGCCGGCAGCACGCAGATAGCCTTGAGTCTCGCCTGCAAGAATCATCGCCACCGGTAACAGCAAAAACAGATACACCGGCACAAAGATGATAAACATGCCGTACCATTCCACGCTGATCCAGTAATATTGAATCGGTATGCTCAGATAGGCCCAGAACAACACCCGCCGGTCGGCGCGTCGCGTCGGTATTAGCGACAAATATTCCTTGAGGGCGAGAAAGCTGATTAAGGCGAAAAACAGCAAGGTTACGGTGCGATTCAAGGTCAATGCGACCGAGCAGACAATAACAATCGTCCACCAGGAACTAATACGTTGCTTGAGTTCGGTAAAATCTCGGTCAGGGGTGTGGCGGTCGAGCCTTGCTACCCAACCGGTTGCCAGAATCAACAATCCCCAGACGCAGGCTAATACTGTATAGACTCCGCTGCTCAGTTCTGCATTCATGAGTTGGCCTCAAGAAGCGCATTGCGGATGCGATTAACCAGCGTGATCAATAACAAGCCGTTGATGATGATCAGCACAATGGTCAACCATAATCCTGCTTGCAGGCCAAAACCTAGCAGCAACGCTACGGTCCCTAACACTAGGGCCCGGTCGCTTTTGCCCATTGGGCCGTCATAGCGCCGCTGCGCGCCGATTTGCACCGCGCACATGCCCGCGAGTTCGGTCAGCAAAGCAAGAATCACCAGCAGAATAATCAGTACGGTCGGCATACCCGGCACAAGGGCCAGCGGCAAATAGAGGGCGGTATCGGAAACAGCATCACCTAATTCGTTCAACAATGCGCCTAACGGGGTCGTCATTCCGTGTTCGCGGGCCAGCATCCCGTCGATAGCGTTCAAAGCCATGCGGACAAACAGGACCGCGGGCAATAACAGCAACAATCGGTCATTTTCCGCAAACCAGGCAATCAACAACCCGGTCGCGCCGGATACCCCGACCGCTGCCAGCGTAACCTGATTAGCGCTGACTCCCCACCTGGCCAACTGGCGGACGATTGGTCTTAGCCCGTTTTGAAACTGAGGTTTGAGGTGGTAAAGGCTGACCATGATTTGACCTGTCTCGGATGCTGACCGGCGATAGGATAACGCGAGGACAGGCCAGTTGCACATAACGCTCGACTTGGCTACCCGTGTCGGCGCACCGTGCACAAGTATGTTCGAACCGGCGATTGAATAAAGCGACGTCAACGTCATTGAAAAGGTGTGATGAATGCTGCCAACAAGACACCAATGGCCTGCAGCACAAAACCAAAACCGACCAGCGCCAGCCCTTGAAAAGCCGCGATTTTGTTTTCCAAGCGCAGATGCGCTACTTCGATCGCGCCGGTTGCTTCTGCTCCTCGAAACAACGCGCTGACCAAAATAAACAGCAGTTGCCGCAGCGGCACGATGCCGGTGTAGCTATTCGCCATCAATAACACCCCGGCGATTTCCATGATCAAACCGAGCAACTGCAACCCGACCGCCATCACGGCAGGCTCTGTGAGACGCGCGGAACGACATCCAGAATCACCACTGTGTCGCTGGGTTTATGCACGGAAGCGAGAATTTGGTGACTGCACGCCTGGGTAAAAAACAAACCAGGCAATGTCGTTGGCACAGGCTGCAACACGAGGTTGCCATCGCGAATATCGCGAAAGGCTTTTTTAAGCAGTCGTTGACTTGTCGCGGGTAACTGCCTAAGTAAGCAAGAACTTTCCGGTCAAACTGTATGTTGGCGAACGGTGGGGACATCCGATTCCACTTCTAACTCGTCGAACTCGACAAATTCATCTAATGCGCCGCTTTGTACCCGGCTATGGGCGGCCAAAATCTCCGTCCAGCGTTCAGGCTGCTGCGCCAAATTCAACAGGGCTTGCGTAGAACGGTATTCCTCAATACTGAGTAATACCGCTACCGGCTGACCCTGCTTGGTCAGCACCACTTCTTCCGGCGTATCAACCAGGCTAGGCAACTGCGTACGTGCTTCGGTCACTGAAACATATTTCATCACGGTCTCCTTACGAGATCAGCAATGTCATCGTGAAATCGTTTTATCGATTTATAGTGTGAATTATGTGCGTAATTACGTACATAATCAAGTGCGTTAGTCAACTTATCTAAAGGATGGTATTTTTACAAAATACGCATCAAGTCGCGAAAACCTCAGATAGACTGAATCAAATTTACACACAACGTAGTTTTCTTGATACTTGTTTGTAAAAGTTAGTACTAATAGCGTTGCTTCCGAACAACTTGCTCAATATCTTGATGATAATCAGGGGAAAAGCCCATGCCCAATGAGCTGCCTACGCTAGCCACTACAATCCGTCCCCCTTATCCGCCTCGGTCACTGACTTTGGCTATCGGGTCTTTGCTAATTGTGGGCGTTCTAACCCCCTCTTTAGCTCTGCAGGACTACTGCTGTTGATGGGCTAACTCGGCGCTTTGCCCTGGCAACGACGACGATGTTAAATCGGATCGAATTTAGCGAATAATGGGGAATCGGGGGCAGGGTATGTTCTATTGGGTTTTTCTTTGTCTGATTATTCTTCTCACCGGTTGCGCTGCCCTACCTGTCAATAAGGATCGGCCAACCTCACTGGCTTTTCGCGATGGCCAGGATACCAGCCTCGGCCGGTTGGTCGAGGTCATACACTCACCACATCGCACACAATCAGGCTTTCTGATTCACGATACAGGTCGTCAAGCGCTCACCCAGCGTTTGGCATTGGTCGAAATGGCAGAACGCGCGATTGATGCGCAATATTACATCTGGAACAGCGATACCAGCGGTCGGTTACTGGCAGAGCGACTGATAGATGCAGCTGATCGTGGCGTGCGAGTGCGGCTGCTACTGGATGATTTCAGCGTCGGTGATCGTGATCGTGCGCTTTCCGCCCTGAACGCGCATCCAGAGATAGAGGTAAGAGTCTACAACCCGTTTCAGCGGCAATTGGGTTCGGGCATTGGTCGCTTAGTGAATTTCTTGGCCGAATTCAGCCGACTGAACCGGCGTATGCACAACAAAACCTTTACGGTCGATAACAGCGTAGCCATCGTTGGTGGTCGCAATATCGGTGACGAGTATTTCGACCTTCATCCCGAACTGAACTTTCGTGATCGCGATTTGCTCGCCGTGGGGCCGATTGTGCAACGAGTCAACGATAATTTTGATGCGTACTGGAACAGCCGATGGGCGTATCCCATCGTGGAGTTGACCGAACCACCTACCGCAGAAGAAGCGCAGGCTCTATATCAGCAACTTCGGGAGCAAATTGCTGAAGATATGCCACTTGCCTATCTGGTCCCTTCTGATCAGCGCAATGCGCGTGCGCTACTGACTCAGGAATTGTCGCAGCTGGTCTGGGCTGAAGCCGAGCTAGTGTTTGATCGGCCAGGTAAGCCGGATGATCCAACGGTCTTGCCCGCGGACCAAAACGTCGGTCGGCAGTTGTTCGAACTCGCTAACGCGACCCGCCGAGAGTTATTACTTGAATCCGCTTACCTAGTGCCCAGACCGGCAGCATCCGAATTGTTCACCACGCTACGTGACAAAGGAGTAAAGATTCGAGCATTGACTAACTCGCTGGCATCCAACGATGTGTTGCCAAATCACGCGGGTTACGCGCGGGTTCGCCCTGCGTTGCTGAAAGAAGACGTTGAGCTTTATGAGCTAAGACCGGATGCAGCTTCTTGCCGACAATTGCTGGGCAACCCGGCGTATTGTGACGGCGACAGTCTGTTCAGCTTGCATGCCAAATCGGTAGTTTTCGACCGGGAAGTGCTTTACGTAGGTTCTTTTAATTTAAATCAGCGCTCGGTGTACTTTAATTCGGAAACCGCATTGATCGTACATAGTCCTGAATTAGCGGGACGAGTCGCTGAGGCTATCAAGGAAAACATGGCCCCCGAAAACAGTTGGCGAGTGATGTTGGATGATCACGGGGACTTGGTTTGGATAACCAGTAAAAACGACATTGAACAGAAAACCTATGGTGACCCTGAAGTCAGCCCTTGGCGGCGCTTCAAAGCGGATTTCATTTCATTATTCCCGCTCGAAAAGTACTTCTAGCGTATAACGCGTTTCCAGGCTGCTGTTCGCCGGTTGACGTGCGACGCGGTGGCGCGAACATCCGCTTCGATTTCGTCAATCATCTGGGCGCGTTGAGCGCTCCACTCGTCGGCGTGAGAAAACGCCGAAGCCAGAACCAAACCTAGCGCCATGAGGTAGCGGTTAAACGACAGAAGTCGAGTCCGCATAGCTCACCTGCGCTTTCGAAGCTAGGACCGGGAAGGAAAAAGTTCAGCGGGTTCGATGGCAACCTCGGGAAAAACCGCCGGCGATACCGTTCCCGAACGGTATTCGGTTACTTGACAGTATTGGCCTTCTTGAGGGTCACGGTAAACTTCCAGACGCCGCTCGGGGAGGTTCACCAACCAAAATTCCGGAATACCGTAACGGGCGTATAGCGGGACTTTGACCGCACGATCATCCTGAACAGAAGAATCGGCGACCTCAATGAGCAATAGCACCTCATCGGGTCGGGGATGGGCGTTCCGGTAACAGTCATCTCGCCAACGCAGCAGCGTCATGTCCGGTTGCGGCTCGGAATCTTCCGCCAGTGCGACCGGATTTTGAATCGCTACTACTGCTTGTTTCCGAGCCATCAACAGCGCGAAGTATCGATTCAAATCGTTTAAGTGCCCCGCATGCTCACTGCCAATCGGCGCTATTTCAATAATATTCCCCTCGATCAACTCCATACGCTCATCGTCGCGTAATAGGCCGACTTCGCCCATACGATGATACTCAGCCACAGTCCAGCGCCGACTAACACGAGCGATGCCATCAGCGTCGCGGTCCGAAAGCAGGGTGTCGGGAGGACGAGCGTCAACAACGCTGCTCATGGGGGCCTCCGCAAAGCGATTACTGGATACTTTCAGCATATCCCAAGAACTCCCATGTGTCAGGGTCCCATCTTTTGCAGAATCCTGTCCGGGCTGCTGCGGCATTGAGCAGCCCGGACAGCCGCAATAGTCGGTTAAATATCGACGAAATGACAGGTAATACCGCCCGCCATGCTGCCTCTACCGCCGGAGGCGACGTGGCTGATGCAGCTCATCTCAAGGAACGCTCCGCCGCGCAGGAGCATTTCATCGATCTGTGCCGCTTACTGGGAGAGCCGACCCCCGCCGAAGCCGCACGGATACCCAAACAGCAATGTGCTGAAGCCGAGTTGGAACGGGCTGGATGTAAAGCGCTGCTTAAAAACGCACCTTGACCAATTTGTACAACGAACGTCCAACTTGGCTGGTCAACGCCCATCGTGATTTGGACGCCGTCGTCGCTACCGCTTACGATTGGCAGCCGGATATTACGGACGACGAGATTCTGAGCCGGTTGTTGGCGCTTAATCTGGACAGGTCCAGTAACCGAGACTCATAGCAAGTCGATTCAGCGCATCGGCTAGTTGTGCAACTCGGCGCAATCCGCAATCCGTTCGAGCACTTGCGCGTGCAGTTGCGGATCGCGGGTAACCACAAGCTGGGGAATGCGGCCCAGGTCCACTCGGTTGAATGCGCTCACCGGATTGCCGGTGAAATCGGTCACCGTCGCTCCGGCCAGCGAAGCGATAAAGGCAATCACACCGCTGTCGAGATAGCTGCAGTTATAACCCAGAAAACCGCCGATAGAGCCGGTGAATACACTGTAGGCGCTGATTTTGCAGCGGGAGGGATCGTAATCCTGCACGGCATCCAGTACGTCGAAATCGCCGCTCAAGGCTTGTTTCAGTTGCGGACAATTCAGCGTAATCAACGTCCCGCCACCGTCAGGCACCTGCAAGGGGCGGTAGGCCGCGCCTTGCAGGACCGCCTGTCTGGAAACCGTATACGCCCCGTCATTCTTGAAACCAAGGAAGAAGGTCTCCGAGCCGGGAACATAGCAGATGCCGGCGATATACTCGCCGCGATAGGTGAGGCTGATAATGATGTCGAATAGAGGCAGCTGGTCTTGGTAAAACCGCGTGCCGTTGATGGGGTCCAGAAACAGCTTGTAGTCTGCTTCACGCACGAAGTATTTCGCGTTGAGCGATTGTTCTTCTTCCTCCCCATAGAACGCGATCTCTGGGAAGCGGGCCAGTGTAGCAATCTCAATGAAGTTCTGTACGCTCAAATCGGCATCGGTCAGCGCTTGGGAGAATGCATTCTCGCCCGCTTTATTGCGACTTTCGATTCGATTCTGGATTTGTAAAGCGTAATCCCCTGCCTTGACCAGCAAGGGTAGGTAATAAGCGCTGAATTCATGAAGATTCATGGGTCATTCCGTTCGTTCAAGGGTTATGAGTCGATGACATTACCAAATTTTTTTCTGTATTTGTCGATGATGTCGATGCAGTTGCTTCCCAAACCCTCTCACAACTCACGGACTGTGCAATGAAATGAAGAGTTGCATGAGACTCGGCATGGTCCGGGTGAGTATTTCCTTCGATTTTACCCTTTCCAGTCCGATCAGGGCCGGAAACAAGGGTTTGTATTCATTTTGTAAGGTTTTGCGGTTTGCTTCGCATGAGAATGGCAAAAAACGATGTAGGCAATCATTCATCACTTCCTTTTCAGTCAAATTCAGGATTCTTTTTTGTTGCCCAATGGCTGTGCTCAGACGCCAACGCATTTCACGTTCAAGCAGTAAATTATTCCGTGAATGCCTACGGATATTTTTTCGCGCGACATCAACCCAGTGAGAGTAAAGTTACTGTTCAGCACGCCTACTTTTGCCGCTGAGCAAAGTTGTATGCTGGCCCTGGAAAGTATGAGCTGCGTCAGTTGTCCCTACATCATCAAACAGACCCTAAGCGGTGTCACGGGCGATCTTGATGTACAAGTGTCATTTAAGATAAGACCGCTGTTGTCGCTTATGATGATACGCAGACCGACGTTTCCGCATTGACCAATGCCACGACAAACGCCGGTTTTCCTTCAACACTGATTGAGTAACGTAATGACTGAATTGTATTCCACATTAGCCTGTCCCGTATGTGGACATGAGAAAACCGAGCAGATGCCAACGGATGCTTGCCAGTATTACTACGATTGCGAAGGTTGTGGGGCCGTATTAAAACCCAAAGCGGGTGACTGTTGCGTGTTTTGTTCTTATGGCACAGTGGCTTGTCCCTCAATACAGGAATCTCAAGTTACAGGTCAATCTGTCTTGTGCCGTACATAAATAAAGGGTATTCAACCTCACCCGTTTATTCCAACGGCTTCACTTAGACCTGAACGGGTATCAGCTCTTCGGGCACACATTAGATTACAACATATTGGGGTCTCCACGGCAGATCCGGTAGAACCCGAATTGTTCACTTTAGCGGGTGAGCGTAATATCTTATTAACGATGCCGGATGTACTCTCTGATCCCGGTTACTTGTTGAACTCCTAGACCACACTTTCGGCGACCCGAAACGGGCCGCCGTTGCTTAACATCACCGATAGGCCAACCCATTGCCGTATTGTCGCAATTGTTCATTGAGATCAATCAGTGGCCCTATGGGTGGCGGTCGTTTCGGCCCAAATATTTGCGGTTGGTGGTTATTCGCTGCTGAATTACCGCTTTTTGATCGTCACGACCCGCAAGACTTTCACTTCTCATGAGAGCGTTGTTATGTTCCGAAACTCGTCAGAACTCGAACTACTGGCCAGCAGTCGTTGGCATAGTCCCGCAGCTGAACAGAACAAGGGGCCGATCTTGGAAGTCCTTAAAAAGCGGTTTCCGCGCACCGGTACCGTACTGGAGATCGCCAGCGGCACCGGGCAACACGTGGTGCACTTTGCTCAAGCCATGCCGCAATTGATCTGGCAGCCCAGCGAGCCGGAGTCCGAGTGGCGGGAAGCGATACGCTACCGGATTACCGCGGCGAATCTCCAAAACGTGAATCCTCCCTTAGCGCTTGACGTGCTTGAGCATCCCTGGCCAGTCAGTCAAGCCGATGCAGTCCTGTGTAGCAATATGATCCATATCTCGCCGTGGGAAGCCACATCCGCTCTTCTCAAAGGTGCGGGCCAGGTGCTGCCAGACGGCGGGGTAATGATTTTATATGGCCCCTACCAGCGCTTCGGTCAGCACACAGCCCCAAGCAACGCAGCCTTCGACGCCGATCTGCGACGGCGCAATCCGAGTTGGGGCGTACGTGATCTGGAAGAAGTCGCCCGGATTGCCGAGCATGAAGGGCTTGAGCTCAGTGAAGTGGTCGAAATGCCGGTCAATAATCTCAGTGTGGTTTTCGTAAAACGGAAAATCGTAGGGGGAACGAAAGCAGCATCCTTGCTGCTTCGTTAGGCTGCTGCTTGTTAAATCACCCCGATCAACACACGGCGAGCGTATTCTATGCGATGACGTCGATAGAAGGGGAGGCCGAATAAATTTTGCAAAATCTCCTCTATTTCCTGCCAGGTTCCGACATATTCGCCATAGTTGGGATCGAACACATGCAGCTGGTATCGAATACCCCCAGGGATAGGCGTGAGATTGCAAAAGCCGGCAATCGCATGGCCGCCACCGTCAACGAATCGTAAAGACCAGGCGGTGGCTTCATAGGGGCGATTGATGTCTTTTTGAACTGTCGCACCAAGTTGTTTATACCGAATGCTCTACTTAAGGCCGACAAACC
>JAAUQA010000536.1 GCA_012032855.1 Candidatus Competibacteraceae bacterium | reverse complement strand
CACCCGGTTGCACCAATTCCTGCCAGTGCATTGCTAAGTGCGGTCATGGTCAAGGTCGGTCTCTTAGGCTGGATACGTTTTCTACCATTGGGAGATGAGTCCGTTATTGTGCTGGCACAACCAATGCTGATTCTTGGTTTTACGGGGGCATTTTTTGCGGCTATTTATGGCGCACTTCAAGACAACCCAAAGGCAGTACTGGCATATTCAACCGTTAGCCAACTCGGAATCATTGTTGCCAGTATTGGGTTCGCGCTGGCCTTCCCAGGCGACTGGGAAATGTTGTTACCAGCAATAGTATTTTTCGCGATGCATCATGGGTTTGCCAAGGCGACCTTATTCTTCTGCGTTGGCATCGATTCAGAACTCAAACCCGGCAGCAGGTTTGCGCCGTACTTATGGCTACTCATATTAATTCCGGCATTATCGTTGATAGGCATACCGCTTAGCAGCGGAGCATTAGCAAAAGTATCGTTAAAAAGTGCAACGACAAACTTGCCACTGTTTTCGATACTTCTGGTCTTGTCCGCGATTGGCACGACCTTGTTGATGTGCCGATTTATCGAATTGATGCGACAGCAAGCAGCCGGAAGTGCATCTAACGCCACGCTACGCTGGGGACTAATTTTGCCGACTTCGCTTTCAGCGATGATGTGTATTGGCTACTTGTATACAACGCCTTCTTTTGAATTCAAGAGTTTCGAGGCGATAACATCAACGCTAAACTGGTCTGCGCTCTGGCCTGTGATTTTAGGGGTTTCCCTCATGTTAGCGAGCTCTAAACTACGCTCCAGGATACCTGTCCCGGCCGCTGGCGATTTATTAATCGCCTATCGAGAGGTCGCACGATTACTCCATAAATTCATTCAATACACAATGGGCCTGTTTATCAAAATAGTTCGGGATATCAACATTCTGATTGACCGTTCGAAAGCAACGTCATTACCAATATCAATCCGTCCAGGCAAGGAATTAGCGATCGAGGCTCCGGGCGCCGTCGTGATCGGCATTCTGGGCGTTCTACTTTATGCCTTTCTAATCTAATCAGATGCGTACGTAAGCTTCCCCGGCAAGGTGGATAACGTAAATTATTTTTCGCCTATGATAACGTAAATTATTTTTCGCACATTTGGATGAAAGGGGTGGTCCCGGTCTGATAAAACTGTAATCGGCAAAGAACAGTCCAGACCAGAGGAGCCACCCATTACAGAAGATAGCACCAAGTCGCTTGGCAAGGTAATCCGGATTGATAAGAGCGAGATCCGGGGTCATCTGGATCAGTTGGTCCGGGGCGCCGTGGAGGAAACGTTATCTCTGAGCAGGAAGGGCCTGCACGAGGGTCAGTTTCCGGTGCAAATCAGCGCGTGTTGTCGGACAAGTACTATCTGCAGTCAGCGTCAGCGCAATTGACCGATGCCTTGCCCCATGACCACTGGCGCGTCCGGTTGCAGTACCGGCGACCATTTCACGCGACCCTTCGGTGTCAGCAGGATTACAGTTGACCCCATATTGAATCGACCAATCTCCGCGCCTCGCGGGTAGTGCGGATTGCCCCAGGCAGCAGCGTCGGTATCCTGTTTACCACGCTGCCTGGTCGGTGTGACCTGGCCGATCCAGGCCGTTGCCATGCTGCCAACAAAAATCGCGCCGACCATGACCAGCAGGTAATCAAATTCGCCGGCATCGAACACGCAGACTAATCGTTCGTTGCGGGCGAACAGTGCGTCGGCCGCGCGGGTAGTGCGCTGGTTGACGGCAAACAGGCGGCCGGGAATGTAAATCATGCGCCGCAGGGTGCCACTCAGCGGCGCGTGGATACGGTGGTAGTCGCGTGGTGACAGGTACAGCGTGGCAAAATCGCCGTCGCGGTAGCTGGCAGCCAGCGCGGCATCGCCAAGCAAAGCGTCAAGCGTGAAATCGCGGCCCTTGGCCTGCAACAGGCGGTCAGCATTAATTCTTCCGCACTGGCTGACTGCGCCGTCGACGGGCGAGACAACGGTGGTTGCGTCCCCGACCAGCGGTCGTGCATGGTCGCCAGCGCACGGGTAAAGAAAGCATTGAAATGGCGGTAACCAGCCGGATCCGATATCCGCGCACTGGCCAGGTCAACATTGAAAATGCGTACGAAGGCGCGAATGGCCAGCGGTACCAGCAGCGCCGATTCGATCCGTGTCAGGCGGTACATCAGGCCGGACAGTGCGTGCTGTGGCAGCAGGTTTTGCAGCGCGACAAAAGCGCGATCAAGCAGCGAGGCGCTCACTGCCTGCGGCCGGATTGTGCATCAATGAATTGCCGGATGTCGCGGTACGCGGTAGCCAGCGCGGTGTCTGACAGTGTCTGGCCGAGCAGGCCAACCAGTTGCAGGTCCGGGTCAAACAGCAGCATGGAGGCAGTGTGATCCATCGTGTATCCACCGCCTTCGAGCGGTACCTGTACGTACAGTACGCCGAGTTGAACGGTCAGTTGGTCGAGTGCTGCGTTGGATCCGCGCAAGCCGATAAAGCTGATCGGCAAAAAATTATCGGGGGCAATACAGGTCCTCCGCCCGCGTCAGGTTTATACGAGCCTTTTCGGCGGAACCAAAACAGCTGCCAAAGCGATAGAATTGCATTCAATATACTGATGATAAAGGGTTTATTTCGATCACCGAACAATCGCCGAAAAACGAATTAGCTCAAAGCGGCAAAGGAAAGTTTTCATATCGCGGCAAGATTGAATTACTTTTTTAGCCTGGCTGGTAATTATTGCGCCCAAATTCTGGCGGTGAAGCGGGATAATCTTCTGATGCAGGCGATGAGCGTCCACGCATCTGCCGATGGGATGGATTTCTCCCAGTCTTTGGCGAACCGGCGGCACCGCCAAACCCATGCCCTGAGCATCATGGCAAAGCGCCCGCTTTCCTACATAACCAAACAGGTTCACCTCCTTGGAATTTATCACCAAGGAAAACGAGCCTATGCCCCTGATTGAAGCCCTCATTGGCCCTATTGCCACGCTGATTGACAAGATCATCCCGGATAAGGAAGCCGCCGCCAAAGCCAAGCTGGAGCTGATCCAGCTTGAAGGCTCGCAGGAATTGAAGCAGATCGAAACGCGCCTTGCCGCGATTGTTGCCGAAGCCAATTCCACCGACCCATGGACCAGCGCGCGCGGCCCAGTTCCTCTATGTGATGTATACCATGCTGCTG
>JAAUQA010000535.1 GCA_012032855.1 Candidatus Competibacteraceae bacterium | reverse complement strand
ATCCCACTCGCGCCACGGCGCGATGACTTTGATCTGCGGATTCAGGGCGTATGCGCCGAGTTCGAAGCGCACCTGGTCGTTGCCCTTGCCGGTAGCGCCATGGGAAATGGCGTCGGCACCCGTTGCCGCCGCAATCTCGACCTGGCGTTTGGCAATCAGCGGCCGGGCGATGGAGGTGCCCAGCAGGTACTCGCCTTCGTAGATGGCATTCGCCCGGAACATCGGGAATACGAAATCGCGGGCAAATTCCTCGCGCAGATCCTCGATAAAGATCTCGCGAATACCAAGTTTCTTCGCTTTCGCCCGTGCCGGTTCCAGCTCCTCGCCCTGGCCGATATCGGCGGTAAAGGTAACCACCTCGCACTCGTAGACATCCTGCAACCATTTCAGGATGACCGAAGTATCCAGACCGCCGGAATAGGCGAGCACGACTTTCTTGATGGCGGGGATCTGACTCATGGCTGGCTGGTTTCCGTGTTTCAGGGACTGGGGTTACGGCGCGGGCATTCTGCCGGGGAACCGGCCTCGCGTCCAGCCACGCGACCGGGTGTTCAACGCAAACCTGCGCGGATTCAGTTAATACGGGACAGGAAGGTTTCCAGCGTTGCGAGGAACGCGGCCGGCTGTTCGGCGTGGGGCCAGTGGCGGCGCCGGCGATAGTCTCGATCAAGCCTTGCGGAAACAGTCCGCGAATTCGCTGCTCGCCGCTTGCGGTGACTGCCTCCGACAATTCGCCGCGGATAAAGCAGGCAGGCGAATGGAAAGCTGCACTCTCCGGAATGACCGGTTCCCCAACGATCTGCGTCACGCCCTGGCGCAGGTAATTCAGATTGATTCGCCAGCGTAGGCTGTTGCCTTCGCTGACCAGGTTCTGCAGCAGGAACTGCCGCAACCGGTCATCCGGGATTACGGACACCAATGCGGCATCCACCTGTTGTCTCCGTGCGTATTGATCCAGCGGCACCGATTGCAGGGTATCGATCAGGTGTGTGAACCGGTCGCTGTAGGCAACCGGCGCAACATCGACAATTACCAGGCCGCGCAGCATGCCGGGTTCACGTAACGCCAGCGTCATGGCCGTCTTGCCGCCCATGCTGTGACCCAGCAGCAGGAACGGTTCGCGGGTCAGCGTGTTCGCCAGCCTCGCCACATCGTCGGCCAGCAGCGTGTAGTCCATGTCCGGTGCATGCGGCGATTGCCCGTGATTGCGCAGATCAACGCTCACGACGCGATAGCGATCGGCCAGCCGGGAAGCCACCGAGCGCCAGTTGCGGCCACTGCCGAACAGGCCATGCAGTACCAGCAGCAGCGGACCGTCGCCGGTGCTTTCGTGGAAAAGATCTAGAACCATGTTTCACCGGCGCGCGGCGGATCGCCAGTGCGCGATCCAGTACTGCGGTGTTCAATACCTCGCGTGGCCAGATGTTCAGGAACCACAGGTCTTCATCGACACCCGGCCATTACGTCGAGATCCCGGTAATCGGCAGCGCTGATCCAGCGACTGGCGGTGTGTTCGCCGTTCAGCGATATGCTGCCGCCAACCCAGCGCTGGTGATACAGCCAGACCTGATACTTGCGGCCCCACAGGCTGTCGCGAACCGGTCCCAGCGTCGCGAGCAACCGGACCTCGTGGTTATCGCCGATTTCCTCGATTAACTCACGGCAGGCACAGGCGCCGGGGGTTTCGCCCGTTTCGATATGACCGGCCGGGAAATCCCAGACGCCGGTGCCAGTTCCAGGTGCGGCGCGCGATGCAGAAACAGGACGCGATTTTGGTCGTCTTCAATGACGTTGAGGCGGCCGTTTTTATTACCGCCGAACTGGTTTTCGAGGATGATTTCGGAGCCCAGGAGAGCATCGACAGTGAAGATGTTGCCGGAGACCTTGACCTTGTAGAATTCGAGACTGCCCAGGTCCTTTCGCTTGGGGAGGGGATTGACGATCTTCAGGGAGCCAGCAAAATGGATGGCATGGATCGTCTTGGTCTTGGGTTTGCGAGAGGTTGTAGCCCTTGCTGATTTTGAGGGGGTCGAGAGGATTTTTTGGATTTTTTCGAGGACTTTGGCGTCCACGGTCGAGATTTCGTGTTTTTCGATCCGCTTGATCATGGAGCGGACGGTGCCTGACTTTTGGGCGAGGTCGCACTGGGTCCACCCCATAGCGGTGCGGGCTTTGGCGATGTTGTTGGAGACGGTCTTGGTCTTGGTACAGCGCTGCTAAACTATTTGTAGTTGTACCAGTATAGGGATGTCGGTTGCCTAGTACTTCCTTATAGATAGCTAGAGCCTCTAAATAGAGTGATTCTGCCTCCGCATAACGGTCTTGGTCTCGACATAACCCGGCTAGACAATGTAGACCGTGAGCGACGTGAGTATTCTGACTACCTAGTACTTCCTTATGAATAGATAGAGCATCTAAACAAAGTGATTCGGCTTCTGCATAGCGGCCCTGAGTTCGATATAACCCGGCTAGACTCTGTAGGCAATGAGCGACATAGGCATCTCGGCTACCTAGTACTTCCTTATGGATAGATAGAGCATCTAAATAGAGGGGTTCGGCTTCCACATAACGGCCTTGAATCTTGTATAGATTTGCTAAATCATTCGAACTATCGGCAGTGTAGAAATTATTGTCACCTAAGAGATACTTCCGTAAAGTAAGCGCCCTCTTCAACATTGGCTCTGCTTTCCCATACTTTTCTTTCCTATAAAGTGCATTCCCAATACGGCTAAAGGTTGTAGCCGTTTCGATAGTGTCTTCAGATCGACTAAATTGTATGTTGTCCTTTCTACGACTTTCAAGATTATCAGCTTTGTCGTTCTGGCCTAGCTTTCTCAGTAGCTCGACCTGTCTATCTATCGTTGCTAACGTGATGCTGTTGTCCAAACCCAGCGCAAGCTCAGCCTTTTCAACTGCTTGTTGATACCATTCAAGAGATTGCTGCCATTTAGACTCATTCATGCAACTGTATATATCGCCCAACAAAACCATTGTTTGAATTGTCAAAGCATTCTCTTTAGGGTCTGGCAGCCAAGATGAAAAATGAAGAAGTTCTTGACAAAGTTTCTCTGCTTCACCTAGCGCGTTTGAAGTACGGTGGATGGCGGCCGCCATCCACATCAGTTCCCCTACCTTCAAAGGTTTGATGTTGGTTAATGACCTTGCAATCTTTAGCGCTTCGATACTGG
>JAAUQA010000534.1 GCA_012032855.1 Candidatus Competibacteraceae bacterium | reverse complement strand
ACCAAACTGGATATGGCCAGCAGGAAAAAGTGTTTTGTCAGACATGAATTCACTCCTTGCGCAAGGATTTAATAACGTGTGTTCAGGCCATCCGCCGTTCACTGGCATCCATGGCATCGTCCAGATCCATGGCGGCTTTGATGAGACCCAGATGGGTGAAGGCTTGTGGGAAATTTCCCAGATGCTCGCCGGTAGCACCCAGTTCCTCAGCGTACAAGCCAAGATGATTGGCATAGTGCAGCATCTTTTCGAAGATCAAGCGCGCTTCCTCTATCCGACCGGCCCGCGCCAGACAGCTTACATACCAGAACGAGCACATGTTGAAGGTGCCCTCGGTGCCCGCTAGGCCATCTGAAGCGGCCTCCTCAGTGCGATACCGATAAACCAGCGAATCATCGACCAGCTGCTCACCGATCGCGTCCAGCGTGGACAACCAGCGCGGGTCACGTGGGGCCGATGAAACCGGCGATCGGCATCAACAGGCAAGACGCATCCAACGTCGTACTGCCTTTATATTGCACGAAGTATCCGCGTTCCTGGTCCCAGAAGTTGTGGTAGATCTCGTCGTGAATGGTGTCGCGCACCTTGCGCCAATCTTCTATCGGTCCCGGCAAGGAGTTGCGGGTGGCGATGCGGATAGCGCGGTCGATGCCGACCCAGTCCGTTAATCGCGAATACAGGAATTTGCGCCGACCGCCGCGCACTTCCCACACCCCTTCGTCCTCGCGATCCCAGTTATCACACAACCACGCGATAGAAACTTGCAGATTGCTCCACAGATCGTTGTAAACTGGCTCGACTGCAATGTCGTAAGCATCCATGAAGTACAATAACTCGCCATAAATATCGAGTTGCAGCTGGTCAAAGGCCCCATTGCCGATCCGTACCGGTCGGGATTGCTTATACCCATCCAAGTGGTCGAGCACCTGCTCAGAGAGGTCTTTGTGACCGTCGATGCCATACATGATCTGCAACGACCCATGTGCTTCGAATCCCGATAGCGATCATGAATCCAACGCGAGAAGGCCTCAGGCTCCTTGTGAAAGCCAAGGTCGACCAACGCGGCGGCTGACAACGAGGCATCGCGGATCCAGGTAAATCGGTAATCCCAGTTGCGTTCGCCGCCGAGCCCTTCCGGGAGTCCGAAGGTGGCCGCCGCCGCCAGAGACCCGAACCGTTGCGAGGAGAGCAGCTTCAAAGTGAGCGCCGAACGGTTGACCCAGGGCGTCCATCGCCCCCGATAAGTAGACTGGCGCATCCACTTCCGCCAATACGCCAGGGTGGTATCGAAGGCGTGTTCCACATAGTCCGGGTTTGCCGCGACACACGGATGTTCGTTTCGCATTTCCTCCAGAACGAAAGATGCTTTCTCACCGCTTTTTAAGGTGAATTCGCTTACCACGGCGTCACCGCTTGCCTGTAGCGGTTCCCGCGAATACAGCCGAAGGACTGTGCCGTCATTTCCTTGCGAGCGGAACACCGCCTGGTTTTCGCCGATCTCCACCCCATGTGCGGCACGCGCATAGTCAAAGCGGGGCAAGCACAACACTTCGAAGTCGACTGCGCCGCGAATGACTTTTACCCAACGGATCAGCCGATGCGCATATTCAACGTCCGGCCGCGGCATGAAGTCCATGATCTCGGCCACCCCGCTTTCGGACAAAAAGCGGGTGATCAGTATATTGGTGTCAGGCAGATAGAACTGGCGTATTTTCCAGCATTCACCTTTAGGGGCAATGCGGAATCGGCCGCCTTTTTCATCATCCAGCAACGCGCCGAAAATCGTCGGCGAATCGAAATGCGGCAAACACAAATAGTCGATGGATGCATCAAGCGACACCAACGCCACCGTATGCATGTCCCCGATCAGTCCATAGTTCTCAATGGGTTGATAAGCCATGGATAGCCTCCCTAATGGGCTTTGAATTTAGTGAGCAGCTGCCGGACGTATCCCCCTAACACGGGACCGTCCGGCATGAGCGCAACGAGGACAATCAGTCGTCATCACCGGTACGGTTGTAAAAGGCCAGCACTTGCGGGTTATCGCAGAGAAAATAGCCTGGGGTGTAATACCCGGTGGTGGCGAAGTCAGGACGACCGTCGCCAGTGAAGTCCGCCACTGTGATGCGTGCCGCCGACGACGTGGAAACTCGTGTTTTCACGAACAACGCGTTCTCAATGTCGATGGCCTTGTAATAGAACACCCCTTGCCACGGTTCCGGCCCGCGCATGGCGACTAAGAACTCATCGTCGCCATCGCCATCGAAATCGGCGCAGACCACATGATGCCCCGGCCCTTCGCCGCGCTCATTAGGGTCGCCATAAACATCCAGCACTGTTCTTTTCCAAGTCACTTCGGTCATGCTGCTCCGCGCATCCTTGGTGTACACGGCAACGACATTGCCGTGAAACGGTTCAATGGTGGCAATATACGCGTAAGGATCGTCGCCGATCCGGCCGGTTGCCATATTGCCGGTGCCTTTGAATCCTATCGGCTCTACGCCTTCCTCAATCCCGGTTCCCAGCGAGGCTTTTTGCCAGCTGCTACCATCGTAGTACAGCCATGTAATACCCTCCTCACTAGCCAGTAGGACGGAGTCAAGGTTGGAACCGTATTTACTACCAAACTTGCCGACTTGGACGTCGTGAATAATGCGGAAAGACATCTCGTCCACCAGGGTACCCTGCCAGGCACCCTCCCGAGTAGGATCATCCGGCACCGGATACAGCATGACCCGTACCGGACTATGCACTGCTTCCATGCCGCCTTCGGGGCCTACCACCGGCAAGGCCATCAACTCAAGCCGGTCGGTTTGGGTAAAGTAGCCGAAGCGAAGTCGGTGGGTCGCCATCAGCCCGGCAATCGGGAACACCTCCCACTGCTGATCGCCGCCGCCTTTCAACGGATTGCGCAACCAGGAAATCTTGCCGTCACCGGGTTTGCATTTGAACATGCAGTCGCCGTAATCGTGGCAGGCCACCAGATCTTCAAGGCCGTCGCCGTCGATATCCACGTGATCCAGCGCAACCGGTTTCGATAATTGGGTGACCATGCGTTTTTGCCAGGTGGGGTTCTCGTACCAGGCAATTTCACCGACCGCCAAGCCGGAGCTGATCAGGTCAGGACGACCATTACCATTGATATCGACATGGTCGATCCAATAGCCATCTTTGAGGTTGTCCTCGACCA
>JAAUQA010000533.1 GCA_012032855.1 Candidatus Competibacteraceae bacterium | reverse complement strand
TGCCCTGCTGATGTGAGCCGATCTAAGAAAAAGAGCAACATGCCGCTGAGGGTGAGGGTGATGATAACGATGTCGAAACTGGTGACTCGTTCTTTTTAGAAACCAGCCGGATAATAGCGCGACATACACCGGTGCTGTGTATTGTAGAAAAATGGCGTTGGCCGCCGAGGTAAGTTTAGTGGCGATTACGAACGACAGCATCGTGGATGCGTATGCGACAGCAGCGCCAAGCTGGTAATAGCTGAAGGTAAAGCGTAGCGTGTTATGAAATAGGCCCCAAAGTACTAATGTGGCGATAGCGCTTCTAACGCCTGCTATGGCGATGGGGTTCCAAGTAATCGCTTTGATGAGCACGCCCCCTAGGCTCCATAATAGCGCTGTTAATGTGAGGGCGAGTATGGCTTTGTGTTGAGTAGAGAGTGTTCTCATGAAAGTGGTTTTGATATAGTGTAGGTTTATGTAATAAAGATGATGATATAAGAGCCATATTGAATAATATGAACAGCAACCCGGCTACCCTACGCATCGAATTGCTGGAAACTTTTCAACAGCTGCTGAGCTGTCTGAATTTATTTTGCGCCGCCGTGCGTCACGATCAACGGTTACCCGCCTGGGTCTCCCGCACTGATCAGGAGATAAATGCCGGTTTAGAGGTGCGCGCCAAAGCCATTTCACTGTATCAGGCGTTATGGTATGAAGATAGTCAAGATGGCCGAGAAACGCTGACTTGTCCAGGGATCATCGGTGCCAGTCCGGCGACGCTGGAAGCTGCGCATACCTGTAACGGCGCTAAAGACGCTTTTAAAGCAGCTGTGCTGCAGTTAAAAACACTCAGCAAGACTGAAGCCGGCTTGTTAATGACCGATTTACATCGCCGTAACGAAGAAGTCGCCACGGCAATGAAACGCATGGGAGCGGCCCGCCTAAACCTAAAACAAGCGTATCGGCATATTCCATTATTAGACAGTCGCCCATTAAAAATCGGCTTCACCTGGTCGAAACAAGGTCGTACTATTCAGCGTACCAGCGTCGGTGAGACTCGCCGACTTCTGGAACGTCGCCGAGAAACGCCTCAAATCAGACAGGAACTGAGCCGACTGAACTCGCTCCCGGACAGTGAGCAACTCGCGCGAGTCCGAGGGGTTTGTCCTCATCTACGCGCTAATATCGTTTTCGCCGATGGCGGCAAGGTGTCGAACCACCGACGGTTAATCCAAGCACCGTTACCCATACTTGTGCCATTGCAAGCGAATAAGCCGTTGCCGGATTTCGTGCCGATCGATACAGAACCTCAGGATAATCCAAGACTCCGCCGTTCCGATGTCCGGATTGAAGACGATGTGTTTCTTCCGTCTATCCGTGTATACCGCTACCGAGAACCTTATCGGTGAACCTAGAAAACGCCCCGTCACCGCTTACTAAGGAGTTGCGCATGCGCCTTTGGCTTCGTATCATGACCGCGCTTTTATTGCTGTGTTCCTGCACGGCGCTTGCCGGCATGCCATTGAACCGGGTGCCTATCCCCCTGCAGCCGTGGGTAGATTGGGTGCTGTATGGGGTCACGGAAACCCGCTGCCCCTTGGTGTACAATCAACCTGAGCACTATCAGTGCACTTGGCCTTCTACGCTGAGCCTCAACGTCGGTCCGCAAGGTGGGGAGTTTGTGCAACGCTGGTGGGTCGATACGGAAAGTTGGCTGTCCCTACCGGGCGACTCCGATCATTGGCCGCAACAGGTGCGTTTCGACGGGTATCCAACCATCGTATTGGAACGAGACGGTCGCCCGGCGCTTAAAGCCGGGGCCGGTGAACATACCGTCAGTGGCCGCTTCCTTTGGCGCGGTTTACCGGATTCCCTGGCCGTTCCTCCCGATACGGCGTTGCTGTCTTTAAATGTGGCCGGTCAAGTGATTCCCACGCCCCGGTTGGAAAAAGACGGTCGAATCCGCCTGCAACTGCAAACTGTTGCTACCGATCTGGAAGATCATCGGGAAATACGGGTTTTTCGCAAGATCATCGACAATATTCCCTTACAGTTGCACACCCGGGTGGAACTGAAAATCTCCGGGCAAGCGCGGGAGGAATTATTCGGGCGCGCCTTGCCGAGCGGTTTTATACCACTCGATTTAAGCAGCCCGTTACCTGCCCGGTTGGAAACCGACGGTCGCTTGCGGGTGCAAGTCAAACCCGGCACCTGGACCCTACAATTCAATGCCCGCCATGTCGGCCCGGTGAGTGAGCTATCCGCACCCATCCCTGACGGCCCCTGGGCTAAGCAGGAAATTTGGGTGTTCCAAGCGCAGCCTGCATTGCGGGTGGTTACCGTGCAAGGTGCGCCTAGTTTAGACCCGGCGCAAACTAATTTACCCGACGATTGGCGACAACTGCCTGCGTATCTGCTAGAGCCCGGACAAGGCTTAACCCTGCTGACCCGCAAGCGCGGGGATGCCGACCCAGTGCCGGATCGCTTGCATCTGGAACGCGCGCTTTGGCTCGATTTTTCCGGCGGAGGCTACACCGTACAAGATCGTTTGAACGGTACTATCTCCCGCAGCGCCCGCCTGGAAGCCGCGCCGCCTTTATTGCTCGGCCAAGTAATGATTAACGGGCAACCCCAATTCATCACCCGCTTGCCTGACAGTGCACTCGACGGAATTGAGGTCCGGCAAGGGCAGATTCAGCTCACCGCAGATAGCCGGTTAGAGCCTGCAAAGATCAATAGTATACCGGCCGTCGGTTGGCAACTTAATCCTGCCAGCCTGCGCAACACCATCAATCTACCGCCGGGGTGGCGGCTTTTAACCGCACAGGGAACCGACAAGGCTTCGCAAACCTGGCTGCAACGCTGGACGTTACTGGATTTATTCGTGGTATTGATTACCGCGCTCAGCGTCGGCCGGTTATGGGGTTGGATCTATGGGCCTTTGGCACTGCTCGGTCTGGTGCTTAGTTATCATGAACCGAATGCGCCACGGTTGCTGTGGTTGAACGTGTTAGCCGCTATCGCCCTTTTGCGGGTATTACCGACAGGTCGGCTACATACGGTCACATACTGGTATTGGCGCGCTTCTTGGCTGGCTTTACTGGTCGTTATCCTGGCATTTACCGTACAACAAGTGCGCGGTGCGCTTTATTTACAACTGTCTCAGTCTACAGTAGCGGACTTTAGCTTGACAGGCTTCGCCCCTATACC
>JAAUQA010000532.1 GCA_012032855.1 Candidatus Competibacteraceae bacterium | reverse complement strand
CCGTGTTGTTAGCGTGGTCGGTCGGTTTCTTGAGCATACCCGCATCTTTTATTTCCGCAACGGCGGCGCTGAAGAGTATTACACCGGCTCCGCCATGGTATGAAGCGCAATCTAGAAAGCCGGGTTGAGGTCGTGGTGCCGGTGGAAACCCCAGAGTTGCAAGAGAAATTGCGCCAGATTCTGGATGTACAATTAACCAATCGACGCAGCGTCTGGGATATGCATGCCGATGGCCGCTATGTGCAACGTGCACTCGAAGACGGGGAAGACCCGCGGGGAGCTCAGGACATTCTGATCGGGCTTGCAGAAGAACGGCAGAAGCTGGCACAACGGCTCAAAAAACGCAAACAACGCGGCGTTAATCGGCGTTGGAACTTCTGAGCATGGGGATGCGATTAGGCGGGTGGATCAGGGTCGCCGTTTAAGCAACACGTAAACAGCGCCCGTACCGCCGTCCACTGGCCGAGCCGAGCAAAACGCTAATATTTCGTCGCGTTGGCGCAACCAATGATTAACTTTGGTTTTCAGCACCGGCCCTTTGTGGCGTGAGCCTTTGCCCTTACCGTGAATCACCCGCACGCAGTTGAGCCCATCGCGGCGGGCGGTATTTAGAAACACGATCAGGGCCTCGCGTGCGGTGTCTACCGTCATGCCGTGCAGATCCAACGCCGCGCCGACGCGATACTGGCCCCGGCGCAATTTACGCAACACGCTGTGCTGCAACCCTTCGCGGCAATAATACAGTTCATCGCCGGTGTCCATATCGGCAGGCTCGAAATAATTCGACACCATATCTTGCAGCACTTGGCGTTCGTCAGACCAGTGGATTGGGGGTATGGTGCGGGTTTGGGGCGGTGCGGTTCGGCACGATCTTGCGGTAACCGCTTGACGGGGCCTACCTGTTGGCGAAACAATTCGCGTTCTTCCGGGTCCAGTTCGAATCGTTTGGTCATAGGCGCCTCACAATATGATGGACAGAGCGTCAAGCCAGGGTAACGGTTCCAGCCGGATTTTCGCCGCTTAGCCTTTAGTTTGTAGGTGGCCTCCGTCAATTTGCAAGAGGCAGTCACAGTCGATGAGGATATTGGTTAGCAATGATGACGGTTATCAGGCGCGCGGCATTATTTGTTTAGCCGCCGCACTGAGAGAAATGGCCGAGGTGCATGTTGTGGCTCCGGATCGTGACCGCAGCGGGGCGAGCAATTCCCTAACCCTGAAAAGCCCGCTGTATACGAACCACCATGACAACGGATTTTGCAGCGTTGAAGGTACTCCAACGGATTGCGTGCATCTGGCCATCACCGGGTTATTGGACCCGGAGCCGGATATGGTGGTTTCCGGGATCAATGCCGGGGCCAACTTGGGCGACGATGTGCTGTATTCGGGCACCGTTGCGGCGGCTATCGAGGGCCGCTTCTTGGGACGACCGGCAGTGGCGGTCTCTTTGGTGGGATTGCAACTGGAGCACTATGCTACGGCTGCTCAGGTGGCGCAGCGGCTGGTGTTGGGATTACAACAGCAGCCATTACCAGCCGATATTATTCTCAATGTCAACGTGCCTGACCTGCCCTGGGAGCAGCTCAGCGGTTTTCAAACCACCCGGCTCGGTCATCGGCACAAATCCGAGCCGGTCTTCAAAAGCGTTGATCCGCGCGGCCATGCGATTTACTGGGTCGGACCTGCGGGGCCAGAACAGGATGCCGGACCCGGCACAGACTTTCATGCCGTGCGTACCGGTTATGTCTCCGTCACTCCGTTGCAGGTGGATCTTACCCGGTACAAGGCATTGGATCAGGTCACTCAGTGGCTAAACCACTTATGAGCAGGTCACCGTCGACAGGTGGCGTTTTGTCTGGGAGATAGCCGGTGCCCACATTATTTCCAGCTTGCATGATCGAGTCATGTTGTGGGCACGCCACCCCCATGCTCAGTGGTATTTGGCCTCGTTGAGTTTCGCTGAATCGTCATTTTTTCCGATCCCCGCCGGATGTTATGCTGGCCCCCATGGCCTTGACTCAGCCGAAACGAGCTTGGTATTTCGCTGGATTAACCACGTTGACTTCGGTGTTGGGTGGGCTGTTCGGCTATTTAATCGGCTTATTTCTGTTTGAATTGATCGAACCCCTGTTGCATCAGGCCGGTTATTGGGATACTTATCTGAGAGCGCATGCCTGGTTTGAGATTTGGGGATTTTGGGCGATTTTTCTCGCCGGGTTTTCGCCGATCCCCTATAAAATCTTCACCATTACCGCCGGTACTATTTTTATGCCTATCGTACCGTTTATACTGGCGTCGGTGATCGGCCGAGGCGCTCGTTTTTTCATGGTCGCCGCGCTGATGCGCTGGGGCGGTCCGCGTATGGAAGCGATGTTGCGTACCCACATAGATCGCTTGGGGTGGTTAACTATCGGCATGGTTATAATCGGATATTGGTTGTTCGTTAAGTAATGACAGGTTGGCGCATACGGGTTTTGGCATTAGGGTTTGCGGTTCTGATCGCCGGCTGCGCGGGTACTTCGTCCTGGGGGCCGTCGGCTGATCAGGAGATACCGGCCAGTTATCGAGTCAAGCGTGGCGATACCCTGTCTACCATTGCCATGCGTTACGATTTGGACTACAAGGATTTGGCGGACTGGAATCAGCTGGATTCGCCCGATCTGATCTATGCAGGGCAACGGCTCCGACTTGTGCCACCCGGAGCGCCCAACACAACCACGTCATCTACCTCAGCGCAACGACGCACTCCACCCACACAACCGACTCGTGACCCACCGCTGGTCCGGACGACTGTTCAACAACCGACCGGCTTGCATTCCAACACCACAAAACGGGTCGTTGGCCGGCTTACCTGGCTATGGCCTACCGACGGTGAAGTGCTGCGTCGTTACCAGCCGGAATTGCCGGGCGGCAAGGGAATTCAGATCGGCGGTCTCGCCGGTCAGCCGGTGCGAGCCGCTGCTTCAGGACAAGTCGTGTACAGCGGGAGTGGACTTCCGGGATACGGAAGGCTTATCATCGTCAAGCACTCGGGTCAGTTGTTAAGCGCTTACGGCTATCTGGGTGAGATCCTTGTAAAAGAGGGTGAAGACGTTACCTCAGGCCAATCGATAGCGGTCCTGGGCATCGGTCGTGAAAACCGCCCGATGCTGCATTTCGAAATCCGCCGCAATGGCCAACCGGTTAATCCCTTGAGTTTTTACCTGT
>JAAUQA010000085.1 GCA_012032855.1 Candidatus Competibacteraceae bacterium | reverse complement strand
GACGAGGAAGGCTTTGCCGGTAATACAACGGATTATTACGATCCGCGTAACAGCCTGCTCAACGAGGTGCTGGATCGCAAGCTCGGCATACCAATCACCTTGTCGGTGGTGTATCTGGAAGTCGGCGGGCGGTTGGGACTGCCGCTGAGGGGCATATCATTTCCCGGCCATTTTTTGGTCAAATTACCGCAAGCCGTTGGAGATCTGGTATTAGATCCATTCTACGGTGGAAAATTATTGCAAGAGACCGAACTGACGAAGCGGTTGGGGGAGCTATTTAATGCCCGCTCAGGTACTGTCGAATTGCAGCAACTATTGCAAAATGCCGGCAAGCGGGAGATATTAGCCCGGTTGCTGCGTAATCTAAAAGCAATCTATTTGCAAAAGGGAGTTGCCGCGCGCGCTTTCATTCAGCAATTTGGATTTTGTCAGCCACTCCCGATAGCGCAGCCGATATCCGTGATCGCGGTCTCATATTAGAACAATTGGATTGCGCCCAGGCGGCAATAAGCGATTATCGCCGTTATTTAACCCTGGCTCCCACTGCCGCCGACCAGAGCGTGATCCGTCAACGTCTGGGGTTTCTGGAGCTGCATCGTCCCAGCATCAACTGATAGCTTCGGGCATCACCATGCGCGGTGCGAATGATAAACCATGAGAAAAGCACAGCGGCTACGCGCGTTTTTGCTTGAAAAACCAGTTTTACTGTCTTTTGTATTGGCTGTTTTTGCCGTCTTATTGGTTTATTCCGACGTTCTATGGCGGTGGAATGGGTTGCTCTACGACTGGAATCTGCGCTATTGGTGGCGATCTCCGCCGGAAGATGTCGTCATCGTTGCGATTGATGAATACAGTCTGGATCAAATCGGGCGCTGGCCTTGGCCGCGCCAAACTCATGCCGCAGTTGTCGATAGACTCACCACCGTCGGGGCCAAGGCCATTGCGCTGGACATTATTTTGCCGAACCGAGCACAGCTGATCCCCGTGCTGATGAACGCTTGGCACAAGCTATTCAAGACAGTGGACGAATTATTCTGCCGGTACTGCCTGAGCAACGCCACGTTGACGGTCCGCTGATTGAGATTCTGCCGATCCCGGTGTTGCGCAACGCCGCTGCAGGTCTTGGGCATGTGGATGTCGAACTGGATCGGGACAGTATCGCTCGCAGCGCTTATCTAAAAGCCGGTATTGGTGTGCCGACCTGGTCAGCTTTAGGACTGGCTGTTGCAGAGCTGGTATACGGTCCCCGCGCTTCCCTGCCGGGCAACGTAACCCCGGAATCTGGGCACCGGATGCTTGGGTGCGTGATTATCGATTGTTGTTGCCGTTTGCCGGCCCTCCCGGGCACTTCAAACAAATCTCCTATGCGGATGTACTCAACAACCAGTTCGCAACCGGCACCTTCCACGACAAAATCGTACTGGTGGGCGCTACCGCAACCGGTTTGGGAGATAATGTCCCGACGCCGGTTTCCGCTCATTCCCGACCCATGTCGGGGGTCGAATTCAACGCTAATATCCTGGATACGGTACGGAGCGGTTTTTTCATTCAACCCCTCACGCTGACTTGGCGTATGGCGCTGACCGGCCTCCTGGCACTGCTGCCGTTGTTTCTCTACAGCGTGCTGATCCCCCGTTGGACACTGTTAATCGCAGGCTTATCGATTGTTTTGGTGATCCTCGGCAGTATGACGCTGGTGCGCGGATTGGGCCTATGGTTTCCACCGGCAGAGTTGTTATTAGCATTTATTATCAGCTATCCGTTGTGGAGTTGGCGTCGTTTGCTGACGACCTTGCATTCGCTGCACGTAGAGAAAGAACGCATTCAAGTCACCTTGAACTCAATCGGTGATGGGGTCATTACAACCGATGCGCACGGCATCGTTGAGTACATGAACCCCATGGCGGAGACCTTGACCGGATATACGTTACCTGAGGCCCAGGGGCGGCCCTTGACCGATGTGTTGCAGATCATCAATGAACACAGTCGTGTTCCTGTTGCTAACCCTGTGGAGCAATGTCTGGAGGCGGACCGAGTCATCAAGTTGGCTGAGCATAGCATCACACTCAGTCGATCCGGTCAGGAATACGCCATTCGCGCCTCCGCCGGCCCGATGCATAATGAAACCGGTCAACCGCAGGGTACGGTGTTGGCCATCAGCGACTTTACCGAAGCGCACCTCATGGCTCGGCAGTTAGCCTATCAGGCTAATCACGATGCGTTGACCGAATTGCCTAATCGCCACTTGTTGCTGGAACGGCTTGAGCATGCCGTCGTCCATGCCCGTCACAGCGGTGAACAAATCGCGATTCTGGTCGTGGATCTGGACCGGTTCAAGTCGGTCAACGACGGGCTGGGTCACAGTGCCGGAGATGCCTTGCTGAAAAACATTGCCAAGCGTTTACAAACCGGCGTGTCGGAAGACGATACTGTGGCCCGCCTGGGTGGCGACGAATTCGGCATTCTCCTAGAGCATCTTGAGCAGGTCTCACAGGCCGTGCAGGTGACCCAGCATATTCTGCAAACGCTGGAGGCATCGTGCACTGTCTTCGGCCATGAGTTTTTTATCACGGCTAGCGTTGGTATCAGCATTTTCCCCCGAGATGGGGAAAGCGCTGAGAGCTTGCTGAAAAATGCCGCTACCGCAATGAGCCGCGCCAAAGAAAGCGGCAGCAACACCTTTCAATTCTATGCGCAGGACATGAACAAATGGGTGTTGGGTCGGCTGGTCATGGAACGGGACTTGCGGCATGCGCTGGAGCGTCATGAGCTGGAACTGTATTACCAGCCACAGCTGGAATTACAAACGGGACGGATTGTCGCCGCCGAAACCCTGTTGCGTTGGCGACATCCTGAACTAGGCTTGATCTCGCCGGCGCGATTCGTGCCGCTGGCCGAGGAAACCGGTTTGATCAACCCTATTGGCGAGTGGGTTATTCGCGAAGCGTGTCAGCAGGTGAAAAAATGGCAATCACAAGGATTGATCGCCCCGCGGCTGGCGGTAAATTTATCGCCCCGCCAATTTATGCAACAAGGCATTTCCGACCGAATCGGCGGCTTAATTCGGGAGGCTGGATTGGATGCGCATAGTTTGGATCTGGAAATCACGGAAAGTGTATTGATGAAGGATATTGATCAAGCCATTCTTACCTTGCGTACTCTCAAGGATATGGGTATTCAGCTGGCGCTGGATGATTTTGGAACCGGTTACTCCAGTTTTAATTACCTCAAGCGTTTTCCAGTGGATTGGCTCAAAGTAGATCAGTCCTTCGTCCGCGACATCGGCACCCACACCGACGATGCAGCGGCTATTGTCGGAGCGTTGATCGCAGTCGCTCACAGCCTACGGCTCGGGGTAATTGCCGAGGGCGTGGAAACCGAGGCGCAACTGGATTTCTTGCGCACAAAGCAGTGCGAGTTGATCCAGGGCTTCTATATCAGCCGGCCTTTGCCGCTGGACCGGATGGAAACTTTGTTGCAGTCTGAAGCGGATCAGTAGGCCCGCGGGATTTGTTAGCAGGTTGCATGGATCATTCAACTTGCTATAACGTAATTGTCAACAATAATGGCAGATGCCCTTTAATCTTGTTATGGCGGTAAACTGGTATGCAGTTTCGCATCATGTGTTTTGCGCCAATAACCGACTCATTACGGGAATAACGTCCCATGGAACACTTCGGTAACAGAATAATCACCGCTGCATTGTGCTACTGCATGGTGTCTGCACTGACGATAACAAACGCCCAAGCTCAAGAGTGGATTTATACAGTTCGTTCCGGCGACAATCCGTGGAGCATCAGCCGCGACTATTTACAAGGTATGGATTACTGGCCTCGATTGCAAAGCTATAACGGTATTACCAGACCGATGCAGATACCGCCAGGCACTCAGTTGCGGATCCCCATCGAATGGCTTAAAGACCCGATTAGGCCGGTTACTGCACGAGTGCTAGACGTGCGTGGCGAGGTCGAGGTGTCTTCCGGTGAGACAGGACAGACCGCACGGCTCGAAGTGAGGAACACGCTACAGGCGGGTGATACCATCCGCACTGGTCCTCAATCCAGTGTACGGTTAAAATTCCATGACGACTCGGAACTGCTCCTACAAGCCGACAGCACACTGGGGTTGGAGACGCTGAACGTCTATGCGAATTCTGGCCTAGTTGACGCACAATTACATTTGCAACGCGGTCGCCTGGAGACGCAAACCACTACTAGAGAGGATCCGGCCATCCGCTATGAAATCCGTACCCCGTCTGCGGTAGCGGCGGTACGCGGCACTGAGTTCCGGGTTGGCGCGGACGACGCCACCCAAGTCGCCTTGGCTGAAGTGACTGACGGTGAAGTGTCCCTCAGTAGCGCCGGGCAGATCACCGTATTGCCGGAAAAATTCGGCGCTGTTGCCAAGACGGGAGGAGGTAAGCCATTAAAAGTGGAATTGCTGCCTCCGCCCGAGATTGACGATTTTCCCGCCACGCTGGAAAAGCTGGAGTTTAGTTGGCCGGTTCTGGAGCGTGCTCAGAAGTATCGCGTTCAACTGATGGCGTATCAGCGCAAGCGATTCAAATTATTGGTCGTCAATCGGGGGCGTTTGATTCACAGTGAACAAGTCGGTGGCGGCGAACAGGTGCTGGCTCTGATCTATGAAGAAATTGTCGGAACGCCGCAGTTCCAGGGCCCTACATTGCCTAACGATAATTACATTTTGCGCATCCGGGGTATTGATGAACAGGGCTTGGAAGGATTAAACGGCGAGCATCAGTTTACTTTGTTTGCCAGTGCAAGCTTAGCTTCGACAAAGTAATCAATGCACCGATTATGAATATAAAAGATGATCTGGTGCGCCATTATCGCTGGCTACGCCAGTACGGATTGAATGACTCTCACAGCGGCAACGCCTCGGTTCGGGATGACGAAACGGTCTGGATTACGCCCAGCGGGTGTTGTGCCGACACGTTGAGCAGTGGCGAAGTGATAGGGTGCCTTATAGACGGCGAAACCGGCAAGGGCGTTTCCCTGGATGCAGCGCTGCATCTCGCAGTATACCGGGGCAACTCGAACTGCCAACGCGATATTGCATAGCCATGGCCCCTACTCGGTAGCCATGACGATGAACAGCAAAGAATTTGTACCGGCTGATTTCGAAGGACAGCTCTACTTCAGCCGGGTTCCGGTCATCACCATCCCTTATGAACGCTACGTCGATGATTCCCCTCAAATGGTTGCCGAAGTCCTAGCCGAGTACCCCATCGCTGTGGTGCGGGGACACGGCGTTTACGCTTGCGCCGAAAATCTTGGCTTGGCGTATAAATGGACCTGCTCTTTGGAGCTATCGGCCAAAACCGCTTTTATCGCCCATCAGGTGGGGAAAACCTGAGCACAGTTCAACTAAATCTCAATCATCTCGAAGTCTTCCTTTCCCGCGCCACATTCCGGGCAACGCCATGCCAGAGGAACATCTTCCCAACGGGTCCCCGGTTCAATCCCATCCTCCGGCCAGCCTTTTTCCTCCTCGTAAATCAGTCCGCACACTACGCACATATAAGTTTTCATGGATCTCCTGCAAAATAGCGTTTTAACTTCTCATTCACCCTCAAAGAGGACGCAGATGAACAATGGCTCTCGGCCTATCATCTCATGGACAGGCGGATTGACGAAACACCGGAATAGCTTCTGGGAAAAAGTACGGACCGATCACTAGCGTCCGAGGATAGCGATGGATAGCGGGTTAAGTCCGGTTAAAAAGCGGGAATCCGACCCAATACTTTAATTCCTGCCTCGGAATCAGCTTTCAGCACAATCAGTTCGCCGGACTGCGGAAATACCCCGGTTAAGCCGGTGATGTTGACTTGGTGGGTGACTAACACTTTCGAGGGACCGGTAAACGGAGCGCTAACGAAACGCTTTAACTCAGCGGTCTGTTGCCGCCCGTTACCGGGCTGGCGGAAAAACGAATTGAGTACCGGAAAGGGTTCGACCGGGCCAAGATCAAGCAAACGAGCGGTTTCCAAGCATCGGCACCACTGACTGGAAAGCACCTGCCCGATCTCAATGCCGCGGTCACGGAACGACTGGCCGGTATGACGAGCTTGTTGTTGCCCCTCTGCGGATAAATTTCGCTGTGTGGTACAGTCGTCCAACTGAAAGCGATCCGGATCACCCGTGCCCGGTGCCAACGCATGGCGCATTAACACAATATGACCACCGTTTTTCACCGCGTCCCAAAGCGCGTCAGCCTCATCGGCTGCTTTGGCCACGACCGTAGCAATCAAACTCAGCAACAGACTGGTGATTCTGATCCAATGCATTGGCGAAAAATCAATCAGTATTTCACGGAGCAACCGTAAGGTCGGGTCACAGAGGATTCGACGGGTTGACCCCCGGAAAGCGCATTGAGCGCTACCCGCACATAGTTTTTCGCGCCTTCGATATCGGCGGAATCGGCCGTGGGCTTATCGTCGATGCCGCCCATATAGACCAACGTACCTTCAGGATCAATTACGTACATGTGCGGTGTCGTGCGGGCTCCGTAAAGACGACCGATGGTTCCATCGGCATCCAACAACACAGCTGTTGGGGCTGCCTGACGGCTTTCGGTCAATTCATTGGCCTGTTCCGGCGTCACGTGGCCTTGTTTGCCGGGAGCGGAGGACACCACGGATAACCAGACGATATCCTGCGCGGTCGATTCCTTCTGCAAGGTTTGCATGTTGCCGGTACGGTAGTGTTTTTGCGTGAAGGGACACTCGTGATTAGTCCACTCCAAAACTACGGTGGAACCGCGAAAGTCGCTTAGCTTATGGCTCACGCCGTTGCTATCGACGCCGACAAACTCAGGCGCTGGCTTCCCAACCGACGGGGTGGCTTGCACCAGTGGTGTGGCCATAGCCAACAACGCCAGCGCGAAAAAAGTAGCGATCAGTTTGTTAGATAAGCAATTCATGAGTGTTCCCCCGATGCATAACGTTAATTGGCAAGCGACAAAGATTCCAATGGTTTGACCGGGAAAGTCGAAATAATTCTCAATGAATCGTCGACAATGAGACAACGTTCACGAAATACTGATCAGTTCAATGCAAAACATTGATCAGTAAATAATGGTCGACCATTAACGCGGTAAACAAACCGAAATAAATAAAATGATGGAGAAACCAAAAGATCGGCATCGCCAAACGATCGTCCTCAGTGACAAATAACTTCAGGGCGAACCACAGAAAACGCAGCCCTAATAACACCGCGCCAACCAAATAGAGTAAGCCACTCATCCCGATTAAAAAGGGAAACAAGGTCACGATAACCAACAACATGGTGTACAGCAGGATATGTAAGCGGGTAAATTCCACACCATGAGTGACCGGCAACATGGGAATATCGGCTTTGGCGTACTCCTGACGACGGTGAATCGCCAGCGCCCAAAAATGCGGCGGCGTCCAGATGTAAATAATCAGAAACAGTAAAAACGCACCGGGTTCAAGTTGCCCAGTGACTGCCACCCAGCCGAGCAAAGGTGGCGCGGCGCCAGCCGCGCCACCGATGACGATGTTCTGTGGCGTCGCCCGTTTCAAGTACATCGTGTAAACAATCGCATAGCCGATCAGCGAACAAAACGTCAGTACCGTGGTGAGTCCATTGGTAAAAGTGATCAGCAGCAACATCCCGGCCAATCCCAGTACGCATGCGAATAAAAGCACCTGACGAGTATCGAGATGCCCGCTGGGCAGAGGCCGATGGCTGGTACGCGCCATAATTGCATCGATGCGCCGATCCACCAGGTGATTGATCGCGGCGGCGGAACCGGCAGCCAAAGCGATGCCCAATGAGCCGAAGATCAACACCGACCAGGGCACCATTGCCGGTGTGGCTAAAAACATGCCCACCATCGCGGTAAAGGTAATCAAAGCCACGACTTTAGGTTTGGTCAGTTCCAGATAATCCCGTCCGTACTGACGGATACTCGCTGATTGAATGCTGTGAGTATTCGTGTTCATACCGTTTTCCTGGGGTTCACTAGGTGATTGAGTGTAACCAATGCGAGAATGAGCAGTGCCGCACCGGCGTTATGCGCTACCGCAACGGGTAAGGGCAAGGTTAAGACGACATTGGCGATACCCAAACTAATCTGCAGGGCTAGCAATAAGGCTATGGCAATACCGGTCTGGCGCAAGACCGGTTGATTGCGAATGCTAATGACTTTGTGGATCAGCCAGCCGATAAAAAACAAAACCACCACCGCACCTAAGCGGTGCACCATATGGATGGTAACACGGGCGTCATTGTCGAGTACGCCACCCTCATAAGAGATACCTAAGCCGCGCCACAAAACGAATGCTTCTTTGAAATCCATCGGCGGCCACCAGTAAGTCTGGCAGGTGGGAAAATCAGGACAGGCCAAAGCCGCATAGTTAGTGCTGGTCCAACCGCCCAACGCAGCTTGGCAAACCACTATCAGTAACCCCAGCAAAGCCCAAATTTTCAACCCGTGTGTATCCAGCGTTGTGGACGGTGGAAGATTTTGTCGTAATACCAGCCACCACAGCAACGCCAATGTCGTCAGGCCGCCGAGTAAATGCGCCATCACAACCACCGGCTTTAATAGCAGGGTGACCGTCCACATGCCTAATAGGGCTTGAAAAATAACTAAGGCTAATAAAAACAAAGGGAGGACAACGGGTTGTTCGGGTTCATGACGACGCTTCCAGGCCATGACGGCAAGCGCCAGAATCAACACGCCTAGAATACCGGCGAAATAACGGTGGATCATTTCTTTCCAGGCTTTGCCCACTTCGACCGGACGTTCCGGATAAGCGGCATTAGCCTGTTCAATATGCCCCTCACTTTCGGGTACACCTAAACGGCCATAACAACCCGGCCAATCGGGACAGCCTAAACCGGCGTCAGACAGGCGGACGTAAGCGCCCAAAACAACAACGCCTAAAGCCAGAACGGTAGCGATCAGTGTGATGCGTTGGAAAGTCGTCGTCACTGGCATCACCCGATCTTGGATATCTTTAACAGATGTCGTAAATCGTCCAAAATTCCTTTCGGATCAACAGTGGTGCTGTAACGCATGAACAGATTTCCAAGCGGATCGATTAGGTATATCCAATCACCGAGGACGGCATCATCAGCAAACGCTTGGGTGAAAAAATCCAGGGTTTGCGAATCAGCGATGCCGACCGTCAAGCTAGCATGTTCTCGTTGTAACCAGTCTAATAACTCGGCATCCGGAGCCTCCCGCAACAGAAACAGGGTTTGCGAACGCGGAGTATCCTTGCCCAGAGCAACACGGACTTGGCGGATGTCATACAAGCCGGTTTTACAGCGTTCATCACATTCAGTGCCGGCGACATACAATAAATTCCAACGACCGCGCAGGTCAGTTTCAGTCAATGGCTGACCATCGAGTTGGCGGGCTGATAGCTGGGGTACCGGTTGGGCAGGGTTTAGCAATTCGCCATGATTCTTAGTGCTATCGGGATGCACACTGCCGACCAACACCCAAGCTAATGCCAGTGGAACAGCAAACAGGGCAATAATAAATAACAAAAACAGCTTGTTTCTCTGGGTCGGATTTCCGGGAGTATCTGAGTCAACATAACGAAATGATTAAGCTTGAGAAGAATCATGATGACTGCGCTGAGTTATTCACGACGCAGTAGAT
>JAAUQA010000531.1 GCA_012032855.1 Candidatus Competibacteraceae bacterium | reverse complement strand
AGCTTTCGCATTTACTCCATACTCCCTCGGGAATCTGTTGCCGCCGGTTCCCGCCTTCAGTACGAATCCGCGACGGCTTGAGCTTCTGGAACCAGCTCAGGGTGATTTCCATCTTGGGAATTTCCACGCTACGCTTCTCCGTCCATCGCCCGGCGCATGCCGGACAGCAGAGCCGTGACTTCAGTTTTCATTCGCTTCGGATCGGCAGACCACTCGTCTAGCAAGGTGACGATAGCGCTGCCGACCACTACGGCATCGGCGACTTTGGAAACCGCTGCAGCAATCGCTGCGTTCTTGATCCCAAAGCCCACCCCCACCGGCAGGTCGGTAAAGGCGCGGATCGCATCGATCTTGCTGTCGAGTTCAGTCACGTTTAACGCCGCAGAACCGGTAACGCCCTTCAACGACACGTAATACACATAACCGCGCGCCGATTGGGCTACTTTTTGAATACGCTCGGGGGTACTGGTGGGCGCTAATAGGAAAATGGGGTCGATATCGACTGAGTCAAGACCGCGGTCAAATCCTCGGCTTCCTCGGGCGGCAGATCAACTGTCAAGACGCCATCCACGCCGGCTGCGGCGGCGGCTTTAGAAAATGCCTCATAGCCCATCGCTTCGATGGGATTCAGATAACCCATCAACACCACCGGCGTTGTCGGATCATCGTCACGAAAAGCCGCCACCATCTCCAGTACCTGCCGCAATGAAGTGCCATGCGCCAACGCTCGCTCACAGGCTTTTTGAATCACCGGACCATCGGCCATGGGGTCGGAGAACGGCACGCCGAGTTCAATAACATCCCCACCCGCGCGTACTAACTCATGCAGCAGCGGCACGGTCAGTTCAGGGCGGGGATCACCGGCAGTGATATAAGGAATCAGCGCTTTGCGACCGGCGCGGCGCAGCGTTTGAAAACGTTCACGGATACGACTCATGGTTTTCCCCTACAGGTGCAGACCGTCCAAGGCAGCGACGGTGTTGATGTCCTTGTCGCCGCGTCCGGAAAGGTTAATGACGATGGTTTGTTCGAGCCGCAAGGTAGGGGCCAGCGTTTTGGCATACGCCAAAGCATGACTGGATTCCAACGCCGGCATGATGCCTTCGGTGCGAGTCACTTCATGAAACGCGGCTAGTGCTTCGGTATCAGTCGCACCAACATAGCGCGCCCGTCCGATATCTTTAAGCCAGGCATGTTCCGGTCCGACCCCGGGATAATCCAGCCCCGCCGACACCGAATGGGTTTCGGTGATCTGGCCGTTGTCGTCTTCCAACAGATAGGTTCGATTGCCGTGTAATACGCCGGGACGCCCGGCGCACAGTGTGGCGGCATGATGCCCGCTAGCAATGCCTTCGCCGGCGGCTTCTACGCCGTATAAAGCTACTGAAGCATCGTTCAAAAACGCATGAAACAAGCCGATCGCATTGGAGCCGCCGCCCACGCAGGCGACCAACGCGTCCGGCAAGCGTCCGGTCATAGCCAGGATCTGCTCGCGGGTTTCACGACCGATAATCGCCTGAAAATCCCTTACCAGTACGGGATAGGGATGGGGTCCGGCCACCGTGCCGATGATGTAAAAGGTATCATCCACATTGGCAACCCAATCACGCATCGCTTCGTTGAGCGCGTCCTTGAGGGTACGAGAACCGGATTCCACCGGCACCACCCTAGCGCCCAACAAACGCATGCGGTACACATTCAAGGACTGGCGCTGAATATCCTCCGAGCCCATGTAAACCACACACTCCATACCCAGACGAGCAGCCACGGTTGCCGTAGCCACCCCGTGTTGGCCCGCACCGGTTTCGGCGATAACGCGATTTTTACCCATGCGGCGGGCCAATAAGGCTTGTCCGACTGTGTTGTTGATCTTATGCGCGCCAGTATGATTGAGATCCTCGCGCTTGAAATAAATCTGCGCCCCGCCGAGCTGTTGACTCCAACGGGCCGCATGGTACAGCGGCGACGGCCGACCGACGTAATGCTGCAGGTCTGTGTCGAATTCCGCTAGAAAGTCGGGATCCTGACTATACCGTCGATAGGCTTCATCCAGTTCTTGCAACGCATCCATCAGGGTCTCGGCGACAAACTGTCCGCCATAGCGCCCGAAATGCCCGCGCGGATCGGGGGAATTGGGAAAAATCGATGACTTCGTGGGTCGTCGGGGTTTCAAACACGATGCTCACCCTTTTTCTACCGCGCCGACGAAGGCGCGTATCAATTGACTGTCTTTAATGCCCTTAGCGGTTTCTACACCACTGCTGACATCGACCGCAAAAGGCCGAATCTGTTGCACTGCCGCGCCGACATTAGTCGCATTCAAGCCACCGGCCAGAATAATCGGCTTATGCACTTGCGGCGGAATCCGCGCCCAATCGAACCGTTGCCCGGAACCGCCGATTTGATCCCCGCCGTAATTATCTAACAGAAGTCCATCGGCTGCTTCGAAACGCTGAGCATAGTCGGTCACATCAGCACCCGCGCCCATCGGCACGGCTTTGATGTAGGGAAAGCCGAAAGCAGCACAGTAATCCGGTTCTTCATTGCCATGAAATTGCAGTAAATGCAGTGGCATCTGTTGCAGAACAAACCGCACATGTTCCGGATCGGCATCGACGAACAAGCCGACAACGGCCACGAAAGGTGGCAAAGCGGCCACGATCTGCCGGGCAATAGCGGTATCTACGTTGCGAGAACTGCCGGCAAAAAAAACCAAACCGATGGCGTCGGCCCCGGCATGAGCCGCTGCCAGACCATCTTCGGGGCGGGTGATGCCGCAGATTTGATGCGGGTGCGAGGCATGGAGAAACACACGGAATCTTAGAAAAAACAGGTGACACTATACCATTGATTAACCTGTGTTGCGGGTTCGTGACGCAGGCTAGCTAACCATTCGCCCTATAGGGTCGGCGCGCTAAGCCTTAATCGAAAAGCGCGTTTTCTTGACCACTATTGACGTTTACGTAAACGTTACTTTTGCACTATAATGGAGCTCAGAGTTTGTCATACTGAAAATCACACAGTCATCAACCGCCACCCATCCGGGATTGCGCCGAGAGGAAACCCATGTCCGCCGTCATCAGCCAACCCCAGCGTCAGAATCAGATTCCAGGAAAATACCAGTCACGACAGAAGATTCGGTTCGTCACTGCCGCGAGTTTATTCGACGGCCACGATGCCGCGATCAATATCATGCGCCGCATTTTGCAAGCTA
>JAAUQA010000084.1 GCA_012032855.1 Candidatus Competibacteraceae bacterium | reverse complement strand
CGTCCTGTTCCCAGAACCAGTCCGAGGCCATGGATGAGAGGTCACGAAAACGGGTTTCGCTCGCGATGAGGGCCTGTTCACGCTGGCGGATGGAGGACGCCATCCGCTGGAAATCGTTGGCAAGAATAGCGAACTCTTCGATTCTGGAGATGGGCCAGGACTGTTCATAATCGCCGTTGGCTATGGCGTGCGCACGTTCCGTGTATTGATCAATGCGCTGCGCAAAATCCCGCGCCAGTATCCAACCAGTAATAGCCGCCAACAGCAGTGCAGCAATTAATCCGGCGGCCATTGCCCATAAGGTGAAGGTCGCGGGTCGGAAAACCTCTTGGCGTTGTTGGGCTACCAACACAGTCCAACCGACTTGAGGAACGCCAACGGTAGAGCCGATCAGCCTCAAACCCTCAAACGTCAGGTTATCGGTTGTGAACTCGCCGACTAACGCTTTTTGCACAAGAGGTAAATGACTGAGATTGATCTGCTGACCACTCAAAGTAGGTTTAGGGTGGGCAATGACCTGACCGCGATGGTCCACAATCATAGTCAGTAAGCCGGCATCGCCGGGCAGTTGATTAAGGAACTCGGATAACGGTCCCATGGCGATTTCACCGATAACAACCTGCCGCCCACCCGGCACCGGCATCGCTAAAGCAACTGACAGTCGACCGCTGATTAGGGAAAGAAAGGTTTCTGACCACACCGGATTACCAAGCGAGCGCACCTCGCGCAGAAAATTCCGCCGCGACAAATCCAAGCCGAGCAAATCTTCTCGACGCTGCCGTTGCGCCACCGGCAGCCCGACTGAGTGAACCTCATCGGCTGAATTGACGATATAAATCGTTTCAAAAACTTCGCCGGTACCGACATGCGCATCCAAGGGCACGAACCAGTAGGTTGAGGGTCGTTGCCCACGTTCTTCGAGAATTTTGGTAATCGCGGTCAATTCATAACGGGCGCTGAGCAGATACATCTCGACTTGACCGGAGACAGCTCGCGCCAGGGTTTGGTAACGCAATTCAATATCAGCGCGAAGTTGCGGCAACAGCAATAACCAAACCAGCAGTGCAACAACCAACAGCGGCAGGGCGGCAACCCACGCAAAGCGCAGCACTAACCACTGCCGGAGTGGGACACTGGAGTACATCGGGTTACTCAACCACCACGAATCGACTATTTCGGACTACGGTGACGAACGTATCACGCTGAGTCTCGCCGAACTCATCGAACACTAGCTGGTTTTGAACGCCCCTGAATTGGCGGATGGTCAAGATGGTTTCCTTGAGACTTTGGCCGGATTTATGTTTAGCTAAGGCATCCAGCACCACGTTAGCGGCATCAAAGCTGGTCACACCGGCAAACCCCGGTTCCTGGCCGAAACGATCCAAGAAAGCAGTGCGAAACGCTTGATAACTCGGTGCAGTGCTGGTGCGATCGAAGAATTGCGCAGCGGTAACGTCTTCCACAGCCCCGCCGCCGAGTTCGAGCAAACGCTCGGTAGCACCCCACTCCGAAATCCCAATGGAAATGACCGTATCCAACTTGCGGATTTGTTGGCACAACAACGCCGTATCCACCGAGTTGGCGATGATTAATATTCCATCCGGTTGAGCCGCCAACAGATCACGGGCGATTTGTAAAAACGTTGTATCTTCACCGGACATAAAGCCGAGCGTTTTAACCAACTCACCGCCGCCATGCTCAAATGTGCGACGGAAGTTATCGAGCCAGCTTTCCGTATAAGAACGGTTACTAAGATCGTAAGCGGCAGCGATGCGACGGGATTGCAAGGTGTGTAGTTGGTACAAGGCGCTCTTGGCAACGTATTCCTTGGTCGATGAACTGACGCGGAAAAAGTAGTCATTCTGGTCTGCTAGCGCGTCGGTGGTTACCGTAGGGCTCATGAGCAGGACTTGGGCCTCATTCGCCAACGGAACCATGACCATAGCCATAGCGCTGGTCATAGGGCCTATGATAGCGGCTACCTCTTTAGCGATGAGTTCCTTGGTGACGCGTTCTGCGGTTTGCGGATCTTGTTCGTCATTTTGCTGAGCAACTCAATGGGACGACCGGCCAAACCACCTGCTTGATTGCGTAACTCTACCGCTAATAAAACACCATTACGCCCGGCAATTCCGAGATCAGCGACCCGACCGGACGTGCCGCCCACGAAACCGATTTGAATCGGTTCCGGGTCCGTACAGCTCAGCAACAACAGACCTAACAGCAGGACGATGCTGGTCCGGTTCGACCCGTGCACAAATTGTGGAAAGCGTACCTTCACCCTAACCTCTACGGAAAAATCGGTTTAGTCCGGCTTGTCCTTGGAACCATTGGGATAAACAGCTGCACCGCCACTCATGCGCACGATTGTGAAGCGAACGGTACCCAGCAAATAAGTCTGACCGGCTACCTCGCTGACCAACAACTCCTGGAAATCCAGCAACTTGCTTGGTTTTTGCTGATTTAACGGAATCTGATAGTCCGGCACGCAATACAGCGAGCAACCCGGTTCAGGTTGGCCGGCAAAAGTTGCTATGACTTTAATTCCGCCGTAGTTGCGTTGCTTGGGATCATCCTGAAAGGTACCGGAGTCTAAGCCGGCAACCATCTCTTCATCGAGGCGTCTGAAATAACCCCGCGCGCTTTGTCCGGCCAACCACAACAGTGTCTGCCCGTCTCGGATTGAATCGCCGCTGGCGATGGCCGGATCGGGTCGCCATAGCGAGCGATCAGTACGCTGATCAGCCAAAGCCGTGGCTAGGTTATAGGGCAATAATCGGGCAGACGAATGGGGGTTGAAATGCAGATGCCACTTACCGACCCGACCAGTCGTGTCGTCACCGGCAGCGAATCGTACTTGATAAGCCCGATCAACGGGCGAAGGATCAGCCAGTTTTTCGATGGTGACTCTGACCTGTTCTCCTTCTCGGGCCCCCTGTTTGAATTCGGCATGGTAACTGTTGAGTGTCAGCCCTTCGACCGCTTGACCTAATTCATCATGAGCCGCACGTAAGGCGACAGCCAACATAGAGGGAGCAGCCAATGTATTGACATCGTTGAGTAAATCAGGCGTAACCGAAAAAGGCGTAAGCAACTTATCCGTCATAGTGACCTCGGTAGCTGTTCAAGAATACGACTATTCCAAAAGTGTATCATGGTTATACAAAAGGCGGATTCAGACCCAGTGGGATCGGCTCGGTCCTAATAAGGACGGGCGTATCGTTCACTCTTTTTGTAACCACCGGGTGCCGAATTGAACAATGATACGTCCGGCATTTTTGGATTGAGTCCACAGCTGCTGCCAGTACTCCTCGGTTTTGTAATCCCGCAGACAACGCAGATACTGCAATCGCCGGGTCTCGTCGAGAGTTTGCAACAGTGCCGGGATTAAACCTTCTTCAATGTTGTACTCGTGGTCGGCTTTCAAACTCACTGGAATAACGTGCTCAAGCGAGACATTGAGGTCCTCGGCGACTGCGGTCATGGCGTCGAGAATCATCCGCGCTTTGGGGTTCTCCGGCTGTTGGATGTTGTAAGGCGGACTCCATTCACGAATCGGTCGTAACCGATCAATATGCGTGAGCACGACAATCACCGGCGGCGGACTCTCTCGATGCTGATCGCTAAACAGTTGCTGCAAGTCTTGTAACATGTGCCGATCGGACGCCCTTGCAGCGGTGAGCGCCGAACAAACCAGCATAATTAAATCAGTGTGCAGAATCTCTTGTTCTGCTTCCCGCCAGGGACGATGTGGATTGTTGGGGTCATCATAGCCGGCGGTATCCAAGATAATCGCTTTTTTTATGCCGTCCCGTTCCAGTAAATAAGGGTGCACCCGGCTGGTCAGCGGCACCACATCGACTAAGGCTTTGGTCTCGCCGAACAATACATTGATCAAACTGGATTTACCTGCCTTGACTTGGCCGAGCACCAAAATGCGCAGAGGTTCTTCTTGGACGCGTGCGGCTTGTTTACGCAACTCGGCGAGATCGCGACGGGAGGCTTGTGTGATGTGCTCTAGGAACTGCTGATCCTCAAGTACCAGATGACCGCTGTACAATTCGATGGCGTAATAGCCGATTTTTTTGACATAGGCGGCCAACAGCCAGCGCTCGACTTCCTTGAGTGATGCGTCCCATACCTTCTCCGCAGCCAGACCTCGTAATTCACGAATAGCAGCGGATATCGGATCCACTCCGATGGAGATGATCCGGTATAGCTGGTAGATAGCCTTCCCGTGCGCCGCGAGCCGCTTGCCGCGCAGGACATCGTTTACCGTTAGGATATGACTGCCGGGGATGTTCTCGCTAAGGGAATAGCGCAGATCCCGGGCCAGCAACTCGATCACCTTCAACAACTCCGGCATACGGATCTCCAATACCGGCTCGTCCTGTTCGGGGTGGAAATCGGCGGCGACTTTTTCCACCACCTCACGAAATATGTCCCACAAGGTATGCCAATCGTTGAATATGCCGTCGCGAATGCTGATGGTTTCGGCCAAGTCTTTCCACTTTTTGCCAGGCTTGCAGACCCTGCACGGACCACGTAGACGGCGGTTCTATGTGCAGCGCTTCAGGGTTGGTGGATTGCTTTTCAAGCGCTGCAAGACCAGCCAACCGCATAGCGCGACAATGCCGGATATCCCCAACCAGGCCAACAACCAATCGTTGCGCCACAGCGCTATCAAGCCAGCCAGCAGTAACAAAACAATAGGAAGCGCAGTAATAAACAGCAGCAACAGCCACTTTTTATCGATAGTCATGACGCCGAACGGCCCAAATTCCGGAGATAACCCTGCAGCAACTGTTGTCCTTCCTGGAATTGCTCGGCGTACAGTTTGCGCAACACCTGAGCATCCGGAATCCCGCCACGCCGGAGATGGTTGAAATACGCACACAGCGTTTTGCCTAGCGCGTAAGTAGAAGCCCCCGTTAAACCGGCGGAAACCGCGGCACCATAGCCGGGAATAAATTTGACCAGCTCGCGCCGCCCCAGGTTGGATAACAGTCCTAAACCAAGCGCGCTCCCAAGCTCGCCGAGACGTTGCCCGTCTAGAGGCTGATCGTAGAGCTTGGCGATGGCTTGTAGCATTTTGGCTTGTACCAGCGTCACCAGCGAGATGTCGACAAAAGGGACTGGAATCGCACCCGCAGCGCCCGCGGCAATGGAATAGCCACAATGGGCGCGTGAGCGGCTTGCGAATACATGTCCTGCAAATTATCGCGCAGCTCCTTGGATTGGTGGATCATGGCGGCCAACCCTAACGGAAGCGCTTCTTCAATGGCTTGCCAGAGTGCTTCAATACCGTAATCGGGCGGCTCGAAACCGTCCTCAGGCAGGGTGAAATCGACCGCGACAAACCGGGGCTTGAGGTGTTGAAACAGATCGCGCTGCTTGGCCAAAGAACGAGCTAAATCCGCAGGCACAGGGGGATTCAGGTCTGGGTATGGATAGGGCAAAACATGCGGATCAGCCGGTTCCGCGTATCCTTCGTGTAAGGTCGTCTGTACGACAATAATCGGCCAGTCGGGATGCTTGCGGGTCACTACTTTTAGCACCTGCAATACCGACTGTTGGGCGTGATCCATGGCTTTGACCACGACGATCAACAAATGCGCCTGTTGTTCGAACACCGCGATGTCTTCGGATGGGTCATAATCAACTTCACCCAGGCCCCGCGTATCCAGAAAGCGCAACAAACACTGATCACTGTCGGGAAAGTCGTAGCTGAATGCGGTTCGCGTGCAGGGGCGGATGCCGTCACCGATAATGGCGCGACTATCGCCGGTCAAAGCCTGGATAATCGCGGTCTTGCCGGATTGGGCTTTGCCGAGCAGCCAAAATACCGGGGTGGGCAGGCGGTCTTTGATGGCCAGCCAATGGGCTTCCAACCGTTCGTTATCCATGGTCGGGTTAAGCACCTTAGCGCTTAGGATTTCCTGGATGGTTTGCTTTAGACTCATGATCTTGGTGTGATCAACTAAACTGTTTCACAGAGAACTAACAACATAACATGGCACGTCCGGGAATCGGTTACGAAGAAGTGAAAGCCGCTGCGGTCAAGTTGCTGGAGCAGGGCGTCAATCCCTCCATCCAACGAGTCCGTGAACTATTGGGAACAGGCAGCAATTCCACCATTGCCGAGCACTTAAAGCGCTGGCAACAGGAGTGTACCGAAAGACCCCATCTCGCTGTGCCGGCCGCTGTACCGGAAGCATTTGCCAACGTAGTGGAGTCCTTCTGGCAAGTGGCGCTTGAACATGCGGATGCTCGCTATCAACAGCTGCGGACCGAAGCCGAACACGCGGTAAACACCGCCGAACAAGCGCGTGATGAAGCGATTGGGGCAAAGGAGCGAGCGCTTGAACAAGTGAGGGGTTTGCAACTGCAATGGGAAGGCAGTCAGCGGGAGGTGCGTGAACTGGCTGATCAACTGCTGGTGGATCGAGAGCGGCTGACTCAGGCTGATGCGGCAATCAAAGCGGCTGAACAACGTGCCGTTGAAGCCGGCCAATTGACCGGACAGGTACGTGCCGAAGCGGAAACCCGTTTGAACAAGCTGGACGACGCCCTGCGCCAAAATCGCGCAGAAGCTGAGCGGCAACTCGTGGCTGCCGAGCAACGCTTGCTTGCCGAACGTGAACGCAGCGAAGGTCACGAGCAACGCTTAATGCAAGTGGTTGAACAAAACCGTGCTGAACACGTTCAAGCGCGTCAGCAATTCAACGAAGAACGGCTGACGTGGCGCAATCGGGAAACGGCGTTGCAACAACAGCTGGAAAACGCCCGGAATCAGCTAAGCCACAGTCAAGAAGCCGCGTCCATCGCAGAAGAAAGAGCGCGACTTTTAGAAGTGGAACTCAAACAAACCCGTGCCGCGTTGCACGAATTGCAAGAACGACAAATGACGACTGCCGGTATCGTGGAGTCCCTTAAAGTGGAACTTAAGATGGCCCATGAAGTAAAGCATGATTACAGCAAAAACTAACAGATCATTCAAGAGAACAGAAACAGTGACCAGACCAAAGGAAATACTATTCAGCAGCATCCTGTTGCTGCTTGTACAGATTAGTCCCGCCTGGGCGCAGATGATTTGCGACGGTCAAGCATTATCCAGCGGGGGGCGGCGGCGAAGATTTGGAAATCACCAGTACCGTCAAAGTCACTGCGGGCGATTACCGCTATGGCGATGTGCATATCTACAACGGCGGTAGCTTGTGTTTTGAAGATGAAAGGATTGATTTCTGGGCCAGCGCGATTCTGATTGAAAACACCGGCAGCTTAACCGCCGGCAAGCCCGATCACCCCATCGGTACCAATAATGGGCAACTCACCATCCATTTATATGGCCGGGATCAAGGTCCCGGCGAGCCCGGCGTCGCGTGTAAAACCGGTACTCGCTGCGGAGTGCCGGAAACCATCTGGAACGCAGGCGATACCAATAAGGTTTTGCTGCCGGGCGGGGTAAGCGATTATTTTTATCCCTACGGGCCGCTGATGTTCGATGATCCCAATTCTCAGACTTATTTTGGAACCAAAGTGCTGGGCGTCAGTTATGGCGGTAGTTTGCAATTATTCGGCAAAAAGGCGCCAGTTTCGGGGCGATAAAGGACTCGGATTCGGGTGCTAGCTGGGTGAGGTTGGCTAAAACCCTAAAGCCCGGCGAGAATACACTCACATTGAATCGAACAGTGGATTGGGCGGCAGGCGATCAGATTGTCGTTACCACTACCGATTATTTGCCGGGGCATTCGGAACAGTTCACTATTACCGGCGTGAGCGGACAAACCATTACCGTCGCAGAAACCGCCGTCTACCGCCATAATGGCGAGCCCTATTTGTTGGCCGACACGGAATCTCGCAAAAAAGGCTATCAGCGCCTGGGCTTAGACATCACCGCCGACGGCCGGCCCGCCGCTGAAACCCGCGCCGCCGTTGCCTTATTATCGCGCAGCATCCGGATTGTTCGGGTGGCGAGCAATTGGGCGCTGCGTTTCCACCTGAATCGGAGCTGTTTCCCTCGACCGAAGAACCGGGTAAGGAACATCCGTATTATTTCGGCGGTCATGTCATGATCCGTCAAGGGGTTGCCAAAGCCCAGATTCAAGGCGTGGAGTTCTATCAATTGGGGCAGGGCGGGCGCATGGGCCGTTACCCGATCCACTTTCATATGACCCGTAAAACACCGCCCGACACCTATGTCAAAGACAGCTCCATCCATGATTCGATGACTCGCTGGATTACCCTGCACGGTACCCAGGATGTGCTGCTGGCGCGCAAATGTGGGTTACAAATCCATCGGTCATGGGTTTTATTTGGAAGACGGCAGCGAGATCAATAATAAGCTCTACTCGAATATCGGGATTTTTGCCCGCGCCGCCGTAGACAATCCGCACAATCCCCGCAAAGTACCGGGCATTCTGGCCTGGACCGAAGATAAAGCCGTGACCGATAAAGTCCCGACTCACTCGGATTACGCTCATCCGACCACGTTCTGGCTAATGAACACCTGGAACGACGTCGATTACAATATGGCGGCGGGCGCATCGGCCTGTGGGGCGTGTTATTGGCCGTTGCCGGGGATACTCAGCGGGCCTTCGGTTAAGCAGAAATGGGATTCCTACGCCTCGCTGCAAACCTTTCCCGACCGGGCGGGCGCTACGCCGATCAAGTCTTTTCGCGGCAACTTTTGCTCCACGGCGATGAATTCCTTCAACACCACCGCCAATGTCAGCGTCTGTAACGGGTTGGGCGTACCCACAGACGATGCCCATCTGGAACCGATTCCCAATCCGCTGGCGCCCCGTCCAGCGGCCTGGCTTGAGGATACCTATTACCCCAGAGTCGATCCCGGTGGGCAGCGCTTTGCCACCCGCTGTGACGCTGACTCAATCGGTGCCAGGGTTGATCCAACCACCGGCGCTGTCGATTGCAAGAACGTGCCCCGCTGTTCGGCAAGCAATAAAGCCGGCTGTATGGTCACTGTTTTGGACCGTTACACCACCGCGTTTCATTGGGCCGAGACCAATTTTTCGGCGATCTGGCTGCGCCCGCAATGGTTTCTGGTGCAAAACAGCGTCATCGCCGATGTACAAAACGCCGGGCTGACTTTCGTGACCGGCGGTGATTACACCAAGTCTTCGTCGATTGATGGTAACTGGCTGCTGGCACGCAAAAATGTATTCATCGGCCAGACCCAGAAGGATAATCCCTACGCTGCCGCTATCGGGCCGTTTAATGCAGATGGATTGGCCTGCGACAATCGCAATTCAACGGTGAATTACTGTTTATCCCGCGCCGAAGGCATCGCCATGCCGCTCAGCAACTGGGCGAATAACCAGCGCCTATTCAATATTTACGACGGACCGGCCCAACAGGACTCGAATGCTTATTTGGACATTACCCGCAGCACGATTGACGATTGTCAACAAGACGGCAGCGGTAATTGCCAAAACAGCGCCTCAATGTACGGGCGCGTGTTGGGTATGCCGTTTGATAGCGATTCCCGGCAGTGTTATTTACCGAACGCCGCGATAGCCTGGAAACAACCGAACGGGTTTTATTACTCCCCCGTCGTTCCACTCGAAAAATCTTTTTTTCGACACGGTTGATATTCGCCATTTCGTGATTCAACCCTTGTTCAAACCCGGCACTCGCGAGACCGACGATGCGGCGG
>JAAUQA010000530.1 GCA_012032855.1 Candidatus Competibacteraceae bacterium | reverse complement strand
GTCAGTTTTTACTCTGACCCCAATTGTTGATCTTTTTACATGCACCAGGCATGCGTAAGTAAAATGCATAAGATACCAATATCTAATGTAACCAGTTAAGATCAATATGATTCAGTGAATGGAAGCAACAGAAGTCAGAACAGGCCGATGCTTTACCGTCGTTCGACAGAATAATCCGAGGCCCAACCTATGAGCAGTGTCATTGTCCGAAAGCTGGATTCACTCAGGAAATCCGGCGCGATGAATATTACAGATGTCGCAAACGTCCTGGGCACCACTCCAGCCACCGTTTCTCGCTGGAATAGCGGCAAGGCATCACCGCAGCGTGCCAAGGAACTTTTGCTCGTTGAGCTTGAGTATGTTGTTGACCGATTGCAGGAGTTCTACACACCCGAGGAAGCCAGACTCTGGATTTTTTCCCGGCACCGTCTGCTGCAAGACCGAAAGCCCGCAGACCTGATCCAGCAAGGCGATATCGACCCTGTGCTGGCTGCCATTGAGCAACTGGCCGACCTGGTTTACGTATAGGCGGCCGATTAACGCCTCATGGCAAGTTCATTGGTACATGACCCAAAAATTCTCGATGTACTCAGTACACTGGATGTTGCGTCTTTAGAGACACAAGTTTATCGGGCAGTATTTCAAGGACGGGATCCTACCGTTGGCAGCCTGGCAGGTGGCAGATGGTCGCCCCCTCAGACGTTTGAAGCACTGTACACAAGCTTTGAACCCCAATGCGCCATTGCCGAAGTTCATTTTCATCTGAATCGACAACCCGTATTCCCGTCCCGTCCGGTTGAACTTCATACACTGGGCATCGTTACTCAACGCACCATTGATGTTTCCACAGACAAAGCCATGAACGCTCTGGGATTGAATGAAAAAGTCCTGACATCGCTCGACTACACCCCTTGCCAGGATATAGGCCACGCCGCTGAGTTCCTGGGCTTTGATTCGTTGTGTGTCAGAAGCGCGCGATGCAGCGCAAACAATATGGTGATAATTGTGGGCCATCTGGCCTCGGTAATTGAGCCGAAATCTTTCAGGGTTATCGATTGGTCGGAAGCCCAATGAAGATAATCAGACCAGTGACGATCATTTCGATGAGCAGTAAAGAGCTCAAGTGCCTTGAGGCGATCCAGCAACTCAATGAAGGCCGGCTAAGCGATTAAGCTAACCGGCAGCCACGGAGTGAACATCCGGGTTGAATAGTTGCTTATGCAGCGTCCGCACGTTCGATCTCCCATCCAGGAAAACAAGTACCGCGGGATGGCATTCGAGAACACGTGCCAGGGTTTTGGCCCGCTCAACACCCAGATTGATTCGATCGTTTTCAATAGCTGAGATCGTTGATTGAGGAATACCGGAGCGGTTTGACAGGTCATTCTGGCTTAAACCCTGCAGCTCGCGGATGATGCGGACTGACTCGCCTACTGAAACCTCGATTCTCTTTCTTGCAGGCTTGAATTCGCTCATTTCATTTCTTCCGATAGTCGTGCGGGGTGAGGTCTATGACTTTTACCTGAATTTCAGCAGCCTCAACCCGGTAAATAACCCGATACTTGATTCCCAGCCGGGATGATCGGTGGCCCTTCCACTCTCCCTGCAGAGCTTCGTCATTAAACCCGCGTATCAAACCAAGGCCCGCTGGTCCGCTGATGGCAACAATGTCCTTCCACTTTTCATATCGTTTCAAAACCTCGATTGGTAAAGACTTGGAGCGCCTGTCCAGCCGATTATGTTCAAGAATTTGCCACATACTATTTAAAGTATATATACCATATTAGTCATGGGCAAGAAACGGGCAATGCGGCGTGACCGGTTAAGTCACGCGGCCCGCAGTCTGGACGTTCCGCGGAAACACGCAGGCGTCTGATCCGGTTATGGCTTTCCAGCCGCTCCGCATCGATTCGGATCACGACATGGTAATGGTTGCTCATCACGGCATAGGCGCAGTTTGCCGACAGCGGTCGGCGCCCCGATAGGGTAAAAACTGCGACAATCTCCGTAGGAAATTTGACGGGATGTGGGTGTCGGTACTTTAGTAGGAAATTTGATGGGATGTGGGTGTCGGTACTTTACTTCGTTGCTACTTGGGCCAACCGTGCCTACTCTCTGGATCTCACCGAAACGGCCAATCCCAGGAAAACCGCCAGGGCTTGATTGAGCTTAAGAACATTCTCATCTTCCAGTCGCCCGAGCAGAGTACCAATCTTTGACTTTGGGACTGTGGTGATTTTATCCACCATCAGGCGACAGGGAAGATGTAAACCGTTGCGCTCGTTCGGTTCAACCAGGATTCGAAAAAGCGGGGCGTCCGTGCCATCGGTGGTAAATGCGCAAATGCTGATGGAATCAGTTGCATCAAAACTGTTTTCCTGAACGATAACTGCCGGGCGGGGCTTCGCGGCGTAGCCTTTGCCGCCGGATACGGTCCAGATTTCACCCCGCTTCATTATTCACCCCAGGAAGAAACCTCATCTATAAATGCCTGGTCTTCGCGCGCCATGAGGCTTGCCGCAACTGCCTGCGACTGGCGATGCGCTTGCCGTTTGAAGGAAGGCGCGCGTACGTCAGGAACCCAAATCTGAATGGGTCGTAAGCCCTGCTTACGCAATCTGGCACGATGCTCACTCACCTTTTCACGCGAGCTCTTGGCTTGATTCGTTGGGTTCATCATTCTGTTCTCTGAACGGTTACATGTAACTTAGCATGACTCCGAAATTGCGGCCACTGTGTTGTGCAGCCTCACTTCGCTGCGGCCTATTGCACCCACGTGCTGCTATCCCTCTTCGTGCTGGCTACCGTCGTGCTTGAGCGGCACCGTATACGGCGTCCGCCACTAATGAATTGTTATGTTTCATATTTTTTCCAGTAAAGTTGACAATGCAAGCCTGAAAGTTGACAATTTCAATAGCTAACATTGACAAACATGAATCATGGTACGAGTACGACGCCGGGGCGAACAAATCCGGGAGTTCATCATACAGAACGTTGCTGAACATCCTTCCGACATTGTGGCACTGGTAACCCACAATTTTGATATATCCCGACAGGCGGTTAATTCACACATCAAACGCCTCGTAACGCAAGATTTGCTGGTTGCTGAAGGGAATACAAGAAATCGCATATACAAGCTTAAACCTGTAAATGCGATTTCAAAAAGCTTCGAACTGGATGGCCTGGCAGAACACGTGGTTTGGAGGGAGTTTGTGACTCCA
>JAAUQA010000529.1 GCA_012032855.1 Candidatus Competibacteraceae bacterium | reverse complement strand
TTATGATCAGCATAATTTTAGATGCTATGGCGACAGCTTCATGGGAGCTTCGCACTTGGGTATAGTACCTGAGATCTGGCTATCATTTACTTGATTGTTTAACGAAGGCATTGATTAGGCATTGATTTTACCATTATTGTGAAGCGTACAGTATTCCACCAAACCGAGCAGCTTTACACTGCGCAAGTGGCATTGTTATATGCCAACGCGCCATTGTCGTACCCCATTACCTTGATCAATGCAGCCATCTTGGTCGTCGTAGAACGGCATCAAGTATCAAGCATGAACCTGTTGGTTTGGTTTCTTTGCCTCGCTCTCATTACGCTGGGTCGAACTATTCTCGTCTATCGGTATAACCAATCCTCTCTTTCTAATCAAGAGAGTCGTTACTGGGGACACGCCTATTTAGTCGGAACCTTTTTGTCCGGTCTCATATGGGGCAGCGTCGCTGTTTTCTTGTTTCCTGCTAACTCCATCGGCCACCAAACCTTCATCGCTTTTGTACTGGCCGGGATGACAGCCGGAGGTATTTCAGTTCTTTCCGCCCGTATCGAAGCCGCCTTGACTTTTATACTACCGACCTTGCTACCGCTTGCTTTACAGTTCTTCACGCAGCAGGGCGAACTGCAACAGGCGATGGCGATCATGATCGTGTTGTATTTGATCGGCATATCGGTAGCTGCATGGACACTATACCGTTCGAACGGTAACGCGCTGCGCTTACGCCTTACTAATCAAGATCTCATCTTGCGCCTGGAATCCGAAAAAACCGCGACGGAACAACTGAACGCCCAGTTGATGATGGAAATTGAGGAACGCCGCTGCATAGAAATGTCGTTACGTCAAGCGAAAGAAAGCGCAGAAGCCGCTAATCAGGCTAAAAGTGAATTCCTGGCAACCATGAGTCACGAAATTCGCACGCCATTAAATGGCGTATTGGGCATGACGGAACTGTTGCTGAATACGACGTTAAATCCCAGGCAGAGTCAACTGGCGGAAACCGTACAGCGATCGGGACAGTCCTTACTGGCGATCATCAACGAAATCCTTGACTTTGCCAAGATTGAAGCGGGACGCATGGAGCTGGAAGTCGTGACCTTCGATTTATCGGTGCTGATGAACGAGATAGCGGCTTTGTTACAAGAACGCGCCCTGCCCAAAAAGCTGGAGGCAATCACGGACTTCCCAGAGTCTATACCCCACCGAGTCTGTGGGGATCCTGGTCGGCTACGCCAAGTTTTACTGAATTTGCTAGATAACGCCATCAAATTCACTGATCAAGGGCAAATCAAAATCCGTTTGCGCGTTCTGCAACAACGAGAGGATGCGGTGCAGCTGTGGTTTGCCGTCGAAGATACCGGCATCGGCATAGCCCCTGAGGCGCGGAAGAAAATTTTCGAATCGTTTACCCAAGCTGATGGTTCGACAACCCGACGTTTTGGCGGTACGGGGCTCGGGTTGGCGATATGTCGACAATTGGTTCATTTGATGAACGGCAAGATCGGCGTCGAAAGTACCCCAGGCACCGGATCCCGGTTCTGGTTCACAACGCATTTGGCCAAGCCCGAAACGACCGATGATATTGAACACCCCGTCACCAGCAGAATTTCAAAAGCCACACCGAGCAGTTTCGACGCCTGGGTGCTGGTAGCTGAAGACAATCCGGTCAATCGCGAGTTGCTACTGATTTCATTGCAACAACTCGGTTGCCGGGTCGATACGGTTGGTGACGGTCGGCAGGCGCTAGCCGCTTTGCATAACAAACACTATGACTTGGTATTTATGGATTGTCAGATGCCGGAATTAGACGGCCTAGCGGCTACCACCGAATTGCGTCGCCGAGAAGCGGCCTCGGCTACTAAGCCGGTGACTGTCATTGCGCTAACGGCTAATGCCATGAAAGGTTTTCGAGAACAGTGTTTGGCTGCCGGCATGAACGACTACTTGAGCAAGCCATTCAAGCAAAAGCAACTGCGCAACGTGTTAACGCGTTGGTTAACCCCAGTAGATGCTGTTGATGTCGCTGACCATGCACCTTGAGGTCGTTTGCCGGAACTTACAATTTATGCGAAGTCGGCTTAAGCCCGCGTTCCCGATAAAAGCGAAACCGATCGCGGGAAAATGCCAGCGTTTCCGGCTCCTGGTCCACCACTTCGATCACCCGTTCGAAGCGTTCGAAATCGGGCGGCGGCGCTTGGCCTAAATTGACAACGACTCCGTTGACTAGCTCCGGCGGGCATTCAGCCAATCCGATCAATACCGGCGATCGATCATCGGCAGACGCTGGATACAACGCATGAGGAATGAAACTACCCTGGCGAAAAGTCCACAACAAATCGTCCACCGTCCGCGCCTGCTCGGCGGAAGAAGTGTGTAGATAGACTCGGTATCCGGAGTGATAAGCTTTTTCACTGAGCTTACAGGCAAGCAGTAACCGACCGTTGGGGGTTTGGTCGGGTAGCACATAAAAATCAATTCTGGGCATCGGTTAGTCCTTGGTGGCTGCAACTCGATCCAACAAGTATTGTGTCAGTAGCGGAACCGGTCGACCCGTAGAACCTTTCTGCTTGCCGGTCTTCCAGGCCGTACCGGCAATATCCAAATGGGCCCAATGCAATTTTTTGGTGAATCGGGCTAAAAAACAGGCTGCGGTGATGGCTCCTGCCTCACGTCCCCCGACGTTGGCCATGTCGGCGAAATTACTGTCCAACAGCTCCTGGTATTCATCCCATAACGGCAATTCCCAAGCCTGATCAACCGCCGTTTGTCCGGCACGCAGGATGTCGTTGGTGAGCGGACTGTGGTTACTGAATAGCCCATGCGGATGGCGACCTAAGGCAATAATACAGGCTCCGGTAAGCGTAGCGATGTCAATCACCGTCGTCGGTTCATAACGCTCGCTGTAGGTCAGCGCATCGCAGAGAATCAACCGGCCTTCGGCATCCGTATTGAGAATCTCCACAGTTTGGCCGGACATACTGGTAACGATGTCCCCCGGTCGGGTTGCCCGGTCGCTGGGCATGTTCTCCACTGCCGGAATGATGCCTACCATCGCCAGCGGTAATTGTAACTGTGCGCAGGCCAACACCGTACCCAGCACACTGGCGGCTCCGCACATATCGTATTTCATTTCGTCCATTTTGGCGCCCGGCTTTAACGAGATACGCCAGTGTCGAAAGTGACGCCTTTGCCACCAAAACCACGGGTTTTGGTCCTCAGCAGTGTTGCGGTAT
>JAAUQA010000083.1 GCA_012032855.1 Candidatus Competibacteraceae bacterium | reverse complement strand
ACTGCACCGGTTTGCCCACAACAGTATATGAGGTTGCGCGTCAATTTAAACGGCATGATGTTTCCGTACAGTTTCTCAGCGCCGCTTTTCGTTTCCTAATGTTTCTGTTCGTCCCTGAAGACAAGCTCACCAAAAATTGCTCAGAGAAATGTTAAGCTAACAAACATGACAGACCTACTACCCACTTTACTCAGCGTCGCTGCGGTATGGAGTGTTGCCGTCCTCACGCCCGGACCGAATTTTTTCGTTACGGTGCATATCGCGCTCACGCAGTCACGCGCCTTCGCTTTACTCACGGTGTTGGGGATTATTTCCGGTACCGCGTCATGGGGATTGGCGGTTTTTTCGGCTTAGCCCTGCTATTTGCAGCGGCACCTTGGTTTTTCTTGACCATCAAGCTGTTGGGAGGTGTTTATCTGCTTTATCTCGGCATTAAACTGTTCGCCTCCAGCTTTCGACCCGTTAGTCAAGCACCGCTGCCGTCGGCTCGGTCGCTCAGTCCGTTCACCGCTTGGCGACTCGGTTTGTTGACTAATCTGGCAAATCCCAAAGCAGCGATTTTCGTTACCAGTCTGTTTGCTGTGGCTCTGCCGCCCGCTCCGCCGCTGGAATTGGGCCTTATGAGCGTATTGTTGATGACCACGCTTTCGCTGTCTTGGTATGCTGTGGTTGCTTGTCTGTTCTCAATTCCGCGTTTTTCGGGGTTTTATCGGCGCAGTCGCCGCTGGGTGGATCGTACCGCAGGTGCTGTTTTTGTAGGCTTCGGTGCGCATTTGACTCTGTCTCGTTGAGGTGTAGGCTGATCGCTGCCCAGCCAGGAATGGTATGATGGGGCAATGTTTTTTGGAGAATGCCCATGAGCGATTATCCCCGTGATTTGGTCGGCTATGGCCGCACTCCTCCACATCCCCGCTGGCCGGACCAAGCACGGCTAGCGTTGCAATTCGTCATCAACTATGAGGAAGGCGGTGAGAACTGCATTTTGCACGGCGATCCGGCCTCTGAATCGTTTCTATCGGAGCTGGTCGGCGCACAACCCTTGACCGGCGTGCGCAATCTCAACATGGAGTCGATGTACGAATACGGCAGCCGGGCCGGGTTTTGGCGTTTGCATCGATTATTCACCGAACGTGGCTTACCGCTCACTGTGTATGGTGTCACCATGGCCTTGGAGCGCAACCCGGAAGCCGTCGCCGCCATGAACGAGGCGGGCTGGGAGATCGCTAGTCACGGCTACCGCTGGATCGATTACCAGTATTTCGGCGAACAGGCCGAACGCGAACATCTGCACTTGGCGATTGAGAGTCACACCCGGGTGACCGGACAACGGCCTTTGGGTTGGTATACCGGTCGCATTAGCCCGAACACCCGCCGGTTGGTGGTGGAGGAAGGCGGCTTTCTCTACGACGCTGATTCTTACGCCGACGATCTACCGTATTGGGTGACCGATTATGGAAGACCCCATCTGGTGATTCCCTACACCCTGGATAACAACGACATGCGTTTCGCCAGTGTTCAGGGCTTCAACTCCGGCGAGCAGTTTTTCACCTATTTGCGCGATGCCTTCGATGTGCTGTATGCGGAAGGCGCAGCATCGCCCAAAATGATGTCGGTCGGACTGCACTGTCGGTTGGCTGGAAAACCGGGGCGATCTGCGGCCTTGGCCCGATTCTTGGATTACGTACAGGGTCACGAGCGAGTCTGGATCTGCCGCCGGCTAGATATTGCCCGCCATTGGTATGCGGAACAACCTTATACACCATGAATACAGTAGATACTTTAAAGATCGAACCGATGTCCCCGGCAGAACTCAATCTGGCCATCGATTGGGCAGCTGCTGAAGGATGGAATCCCGGTTTGCATGATGTTGATGCATTTTATGCCACCGATCCGAGCGGGTTTTTTATCGGCAAACTCGACCGAGAACCGGTCGCCGTTATATCGGCGGTGCGCTATGACGATCAGTTCGGTTTTCTAGGGTTCTATATCGTCCATCCGGAGCATCGCGGCAACGGGTATGGATACCAATTATGGCAAGCCGGGATGGCCTATCTGGGCGAACGCAATGTGGGACTTGATGGTGTGGTCGCCGAACAGGCCAACTACCGTCAGTCCGGTTTTCAGTACGCTTACGCCAATGAACGTTACGAGGGTCAGGGAGGCGGCGTATTCCCGGTCAGCGTAGTGTCGCTCGACGAAGTGCCGTTCGAACAGGTGTTGGCTTACGATACCGCTTGCTTCACCCGGCCACGGCTGGCTTTCTTGAATCGCTGGATTCGCCAACCGCAAGGTGCGGCCTTGGGTGTTTTGCGGGGTGATCGGCTGGCAGGTTACGGCGTCATTCGAGCCTGCCGGCGCGGTCACAAAATCGGCCCGTTGTTCGCGGACGATGCGGATGCAGCCGAGACGTTGTTTCAAGCCTTGGCTTGCACGGTGCCGGACGAGCCATTGTTTCTGGATGTGCCTCGTGCCAATCCGGAAGCGCTTGCGCTGGTCGAACGCCATCGCATGCAACCGGTCTTCGAGACCGCGCGCATGTATACCCGTGGCGATCCCGGGGTGCCGGTCGAGCGAGTATTCGGCGTAACTACTTTTGAACTGGGGTAAACGCACCTCAATCGATACCCGATCAATGTACCCTAATCGCACTCTATTGCGCCGCCCGTTGCCCAAGAAAGGTGCAACGCTAATGCGCTCCGGGTGCTCAACAGTCAGTAGAGGAAATCAGCAATGGCCACTTCGCCGATTAAAGAGTACCTCTCCACACAGGAATTCTTTTCCGGTTTAAATCCGCAGTACATCGGGTTTTTGGCCCGCTCGGCCAGCGAGCAGCAGGTCGAACCGGGCTGGGTTCTATTTCGTCCGGGTGAACGAGCCCACCATTTCTATCTTATTCAGAGCGGCAGCATCATCATGGAGATTCCCGCCCTCACCGGACCCACCTTGGAAGTACAGAGTCTCGGCCCCGACCGAATTTTGGGCTGGTCATGGCTTATCCCGCCGTATAAATGGAGTTTTCAAGCCCGAGCGGAGCAACCCTCGACGCTGCTGGTGTTCGATGGCGACGCTATCTTGGCCCGTTGCGAAAAGGAACCGAAGTTCGGCTACGAATTGCTAAAGCGGTTTGCTTCGCTCATGTCGGAACGTCTGGAAGTCGCCCGGAAAAAAATGATGAGTCAGTGGAACCCAGCCGGCTTTGCTTAGCAGCCCCGCCCTGTCATAACTGAGGAAATCCTATACAGTGGGCACTAACGGCAGTATTCTGCCGGCATCCGGGCAACGTGCACAAGCTCATCATGAAATACCTTGGTCCCAAAGCCGTCCCTCCCCGGACCGGATTGGATTGGCTGAGTCAGGCGTTTTTATTACTGATGCAGCGCCCCACGGTATTCATTATCACCGCGCTGCTGGCCCCAGGCGGCAGTCTTTTATTGCTGTATCTGCCGGTGTGGAATCGGCTGTTCACCGAACCTAACGGTTGGTTGCCCTTGTTGGCCAATGTCATTTGCTACGGCTTGCCCGTGGTGTGCACACTCAGCCTGGCTTGCGGGTTCGCCCGAGCCGTCAACCAAGAGCGCACGCCGCGCTGGACGCAGCTGTTGAATGCGACGGTGTTGCGGGTCCTGGCAAAAGCCTCCTTATTTCTGTTCGCGCTGCTGTTACAGGGCTACCTAGTCGCTTATTGGGTAAGAACCTTACTCACACCCAACGCGTTGCTGGCGGTTTCGGAAACCGTTTTCCAGCCCGATCCTACGTTTGGTATAACCGACAGTATTCTGGGTACGCAACTCATGATGCTCGGCGGGTTATTATTGGTTTTCCAATTTCTGGGCGTCTGCTTTGTACTGCCCTTGCACTTGTTTCGAGAAATGCCGCTTTATGAAAGTTGGCGACGCAGTTTTCTAGCCATGCAATTGAATCCCTGGTTGTTGCCGGTACTCGGCCTGTTTGGCGTGGGGCTGATTCTGCTCTGTTTCGTACAGACGCTGTCGGTAATAGCGCAAGTTTTGGCATTGCCCCTGCCGGTTTATCTAGGTGCTTTGCTGTATATTGCTTGGCTGGACCTATTCCAGGGCGGCAACGAAGAGAAGGCTTCGTTTTCCAAAGAAGTGCTCGTTTAAGCACCGTCGCGACGAGTTCCGGCGATATTCGGTTGATTCATGACCCCTCCTCAACGCCCCAGTATTCTATTGATCGAAGACGAGCCCGCCATCGCCGATACGGTGGTGTACGCGTTGCAAACCGAAGGTTTTGCACCACTCTGGCGCATGACCGGGCAGGAAGGCTTGACGGCGTTTCAGGAACATCAACCGGCATTGGTCATTCTCGATATCGGTCTGCCGGATGCCAACGGCTTCGATCTGTGCAGGCAGCTGCGCAAGCAGACCCCGGTACCGGTGATTTTTCTAACCGCTCGGGCCGACGAAGTGGATCGTATCGTCGGGTTAGAAATCGGCGCCGATGATTATGTGGTTAAGCCGTTCAGCCCGCGTGAACTCACTGCCCGAGTCAAAGCGGTGTTGCGCCGCACAGCGACCACTGAAGCGGAAAGCAGTGAAGAATCCACCGAGCAGTCAGCACCGTTCAGCATCGACGAAGCACAGTACCGTATCAGCTATTGGGGTCAGCCATTAGCCTTATCCCGTTATGAGTTTCGGTTGTTACAGGTGTTGTTGAAACGCCCCGGCAGGGTCTATTCCCGCGAGATGCTGTTAAGCCTAGTTTGGGACGATCCGGACAGCAGCTTTGATCGCACCGTGGATACCCACATCAAAACGATTCGTGCCAAGCTGCGGGCGATCCGTCTGGATGCCAACCCCATCAAAACTCACCGTGGTTTCGGCTATTCCCTGAGTCTGGATTGATGAAAATCCGTACCCGTATTTTTCTGGTATTCGTGCTGGTTGTCGTGGGTGGGTTTTATTTCCTGGTGCGCTGGATCGGCGGCGATCTGCGCCCCCGTTATCTGGAGTCACTGGAAGAACCGCTGGTCGATACCGCCTATGTGCTGGCCGAGTTGCTGGCTGACCCATTCACCACGCAAAAACCTGATTTGGAGTCGCTGCGGCAGGCGTTTCAGCGCATTTACGAGCGGCGTTTCAGCGCGCAAATCTACGGCTTGGAAAAAAGCCATGTCGATATGCGCGTCTACGTCACCGATCAACAGGGCATCGTGTTGTTCGACTCCGACGAGCGCGGCGATGAGGGTAAAGACTATTCCAACTGGAATGACGTGTATCTGAGTTTGCAAGGCCGGTACGGTGCCCGTTCCTCTCAAGAAGATCCGTTGAACCCGGAAAGCTCGGTGTTATACATCGCCGCACCTATTTATCGTGATGGTGAAATCGTGGGAGTAGTGAGCGTCGGCAAACCGGCCCGCAATGCCGATCAGTTCATTGCCCTCGCCAAGCAAAAGCTGGCGGTGGGCGGTCTGGTGGCTGCCGCCTCCGTACTCGGTCTGGGCTTAGTGTTGTACGCTTGGGTCAGTCTGCCACTGGAGAGACTGACCCGCTATGCACAAGCGGTCAAGGCTGGGGAACGGGTCGCTTTGCCGCGTTTCGGACGCAATGAGATCGGCATGATGGGTGATGCCATAGAGGAGATGCGGGAAGCCTTGGACGGCAAGGATTACGTCGAACGTTATGTGCAAACTTTGACCCATGAGCTGAAAAGCCCGCTGGCGGCGATTCGCGGCGCTGCTGAACTATTGCAAGAGGACATGGAAGTCGATCAGCGGCAACGGTTTCTTTCCAACATCCGCACCGAAACGCAGCGGTTGCAAAACCTAGTGGATCGCTTGCTGGAATTGGCGGCATTGGAGAAGCGACAAGGTTTGGAAAACGTGACGGCGATAGAATGGCGAGCCTTATTAAACGATGTGATCAACAGCCTCGCTCCGTTGGCGACCTTGAAAAACGTAGCAATTCAGGTGAGCCGAACTGTCTCGCCGTCCGGGCTGACCGGGGAACGCTTTCTGTTGCGCCAGGCGCTGACCAATTTACTGCGCAATGCCCTGGAATTTTCGCCGGATGGCGGTCAAGTGATCATCGTTTCAAAGGTGCGCGAGGCCGAGTTGGTGACGATGTTCCTTGATCAAGGACCGGGTATTCCTGAGTATGCCCTAAGTCGAGTGTTCGAGCGTTTTTATTCGCTTAAAAGCCCACATGGCAGTAGCAAGGGTACTGGTCTGGGTTTGAGCTTCGCTAAAGAGGTGGCGGAACTCCACGGTGGTACAATTACCCTGACCAATCGTGAGCAAGGCGGCGCTGTGGCTGTGTTGCGGTTGCCGCTTTCGCCCGGTCACCGCATAAGCGCATAGGCGTTTAATAAACCACTCGCACCCGGTCCACGCCGAGCTTTGCACGCAGGTTCTGCAACAAGGTTTCGACCGGTTTCACCCGCCAATTTTCGCTAAACGCGATCTCCGCCCGCATCTCCGGTCGCCGATAATTTACCCAGATGGGGCAGGTGCCCTGGCGATATGGTGCTAGCGTCGTGGATAATTCCTTCACTAGGCCATTATTAAAATCGCCACTCTCCAAACTAAGCACTAATCCCTTGGCATATTCGCTACGCGCTGTGTCAATATCCAGCAAACGATCCACGTTCAGCCGCTGGCTATCGGAAAAATCATCCCAGGCCAGCGTGCCTTTTACTACCAGGATCTTATCGGTATCCAGCAAGTGTCGATTTTGCTCGTAGGTTTCGGAGAAAATTCGCACTTCCAGCCGGGCGCTGCGATCATCCAGAGTCACGAACGCCATGCGACCGCCACGCTGGGCGTTGCGAGTGCGGATGCCGACTACTAATCCGGCTAAAGTCACCGAGCGAGCCGAGCCTCTGTCGTAGCGTCGACCGCTTCCGTTGGACGTATCGCCTTCGCCCGTCACATCGATCAGCTTACCGGTCACAAAATGCTGTAATTCGGCGGCGTACCGTTCGATGGGATGGCCGGTGAGGTACAAACCCAAGGTTTCTTTCTCACCCCGCAGGCGTTCTTCATCGTTCCAGGCTGGTTGCACGTCAACTGCTGTAGCGCCTGAAGGAGGCGCTACAGCATCGGTCGGCAAACCGAACAAATCATCCTGCCCTAGTGCGTCATTCCGAGTGTTTTGTTCGGCTAGTCGCAATGCTTCGGGTAGTTGCGCCATCAGTGTGGCGCGATTGGTGCCCAGTTCGTCACATGCCCCGGCGCGGATCAACGATTCCATTACTCGCCGATTGACTTTGTGTCCATCCGCCCGCCGACATAAATCGAATAGATCGCTGAATAGCCCATGCTGTTGCCGCTCCATCAGCAATCCTTCAATGGCGCTCTCGCCGACGCCCTTGATCGCGCCCAGGCCATACACAATTTGCCCATGCTCATCCACCGTAAAGCGATAATCCGACACATTAATGTTCGGGGGCGTGACCGTCAGCTCAAGTTTGCGACATTCTTCGATGAACACCACCACTTTGTCGGTTTTGTCCATATCCGACGAGAGCACGGCAGCCATGAACGCCGCCGGGTAGTGGGATTTCAGCCAAGCGGTTTGATAAGCGACCAGGGCGTAGGCTGCTGAATGACTCCGGTTGAATCCGTAACCTGCAAATTTCTCCATCAAGTCAAAGATGTAGGTTGCGGTTTCTGCCTTGACTCCGCGTTCCTCGGCCCCTTGGGAAAAAATCGACCGTTGCTTGGCCATTTCCTCGGGTTTCTTTTTGCCCATCGCCCGCCTGAGCAAGTCTGCCCCTCCCAGGGTGTAGTTGGCCAGCACCTGGGCGATTTGCATCACTTGTTCTTGATACAGAATCACCCCATAGGTCGGTTTCAGGATGGGGGCAAGATCGGGATGCGGATATTCGACCTTGGCGCGACCGTGTTTGCGGTCAATAAAATCGTCCACCATGCCCGATTGCAAGGGGCCGGGCCGGAACAACGCCATCAGTGCTACGACATCTTCGAAACAATCCGGCTGCAAGCGCCGAATCAGGTCTTTCATGCCGCGCGATTCCAACTGAAATACAGCGGTGGTCTTGCAGGCTCTCAGCAAATCGAAGGACAGTGGATCGTCCAGAGCAATGGTCTGCATATCCAACGGCGCTTCACCACGAGCGGCGCGTTGCCGGTCGATGGTTTGCACGGCCCAATCGATAATGGTTAAGGTGCGCAGGCCGAGAAAATCGAACTTCACCAACCCCACCAACTCCACATCGTCCTTGTCGTATTGGGTCACCGCAGTGGTTGATCCTTGTTCGCAGTACAGCGGGGAGAAGTCGGTGATTTCAGCCGGCGAGATCACCACCCCGCCAGCGTGTTTGCCCACGTTGCGCGCCAACCCTCCGGCCGGACCGCTCCATCTCCCGGGGGGCGCGGCAATACGCCCCTTCCCGACGCCACCGTCTTGGACAGGAATCACCCGCGAGCTGTCCGATGCTGTCTACGAGACCAGAGGTCTCGCGGTCCGGGAAAGTGCTGCCAGATCCATTCGCGGTTTCATTGGGCAACGGATACGAACTCACCCGGGTTGCCAACTCATTCCGCACACGAGGCAACAGCGATTGCAAAGACGCTGCTTTCATTCCAGCATTCCCGGCATGAACTCCCAGGAACTTTTTTCCGTGAAGAATCAGGTAGTGATCATTTCCGGTGGCAGCCGCGGGATGGCCGCGCCATCGCCAGCGTTTCGTGGCCGGCGAAGCACACGTGATCATCGCCAGCCGGGACGCAAACAGCCTGACCGACGCTGCCGGGGGCATGACGGGCGGGCACCCGGTGAAGCAACTGGTGTGCGACGTCGCGAAACCGGCTGACATTGCGAACCTCGTCGATTCGGTGCACCGGGAGTTCGGGCGGATTGATACGTTAATCAACGTCGCCGGGGTGAACCGCCGCAAGCCTGCGCTCGAAGTCAGCGAGGACGACTACGACTTCGTCATGGACATCAACGTGAAGGGGGCGTGGTTGCTGGCACAGGCGGTGGGCCGGCATCAGGTGCGGGCGGGTCACGGCAGTCAGATCAACATCTCGTCGCTCAACAACGACAAGCCGCTCACCAACGTTGCCCCTACGCCATGAGCAAGGCGGCGATGGGTCACATGACGCGCGTGCTGGCCGCCGAGTGGGGTCCTTCCAGTGTCCGGGTAAATGCGATCGCCCCCGGTTTCGTGGTGACCGACCTGTCGCGCAAACTCTGGTCAATGCCCTCGATGCAGGAGTGGGTCCTCCCCAACACCCCCTTGCGCCGGCTTGGGCAACCGGAGGACCTGGTCGGTGCCGCGCTGTTCCTCGCTTCGAACGCTGCCGCCTGGATGACCGGCAAATCCTCTATGTCGATGGTGGGTTCAGCGCCGCCTACAACTGGCCGTTGCCATCCGGCGGCGGACAATGACAGCCGCCGTTTGGAGAACGGTGCCGCCGCACACGCACTCCACGACGCCGACGCGACGCTCGGAGGCGCTCCAGTAGCCGCCAGTTGCTGGAGCGCGGCGGAGCGGCTCCGTTTGATTCGCCCCTACTTCCCACTCGCCTCTTCGGGACGGCGACGGCAGGATGCAGCCATGCTCAATGTCCGCCACCGATGGCTTGCCCTCCTGTTCGGAGCCGCCTTGCTGCTACCGGCATCAACCTCGTTTGCCGCGCCCGCGATCAACCTCGAGATCGACACCATGGCCCGCTACGTCGCCCGCCTGCGCGAATGGGAGGTGATCGGCCACCACCCGCAATGCCGATGGCTCGGTCACGATCGCTCTGGGGCTCAAGTCGGATGATGCCACCCGCGCCCACTGGCCGGGCGAGTTCGTC
>JAAUQA010000528.1 GCA_012032855.1 Candidatus Competibacteraceae bacterium | reverse complement strand
GACTGTGGGCGGTACTGTTCTGGTTGAATATCCTCGCCCTGCGGGGTGAGTCGGTAGAGCAGATTTTACAGTCACATTGGAGTCGCTTCGGTCGTAATTTTTACACCCGTCACGATTATGAAGGCGTCGATGCAGGCCGCGCTCAGGGCTTGATGGAACATCTGCGCGTCACCGTACCCAGCCTCAGCGGTCAGCGTTTCGGTACTTACGAAGTGGCCCAAGGGGATGATTTCAGCTATACCGATCCGATAGACCACAGCGTCAGCAAACAGCAAGGTATTCGGGTGCTGTTCCAGGGCGGTGCGCGGATTGTTTACCGCTTGTCCGGGACCGGCACCGAGGGCGCAACCCTAAGGGTTTATATCGAACGTCATGAACCCGATGCCCGCTTGCACCAAACCGATCCGCAGGTGGCTTTGAAAGAACTGATCACCATCGCCGAAACAGTGGCTAATATCACGGAACGTACCGGTCGCAGCAAGCCCGACGTCATTACGTGACCGACGGCACACACGCGGAGTCACTCCAATGTCCACAACCCAAAACAGTCCTCGTTTGGTCGCTGATATCGGCGGCACCAATGCCCGCTTTGCATTGGTCGATGCAGCTGATCGAGTCTACGCCGAACAGGTATTATCCTGTGCCGATCATCACAGCATCACGGCAGCTATCAGCGCCTATCTGGCGCAATGCCCGGAGCCGAAACCGACGGCGGCAGCCCTGGCGGTCGCCACTCCGGTAACCGGGGATCAGATCACCTTCACCAACAATGCCGACTGGTCGTTTTCCATTGAGGCAACCCGTCAGGCGCTTGGATTCAAGCAATTGCGCTTGCTCAACGATTTCACGGCCTTAGCGTTGGCGTTGCCGCATCTGGAAGTGCGGGAGCGGGTTCAGATCGGTGGCAGTGAACCCGTTGCGGAAACGGTGATGGGATTGATCGGGCCGGGCACCGGATTAGGCGTATCCGGCTTGGTTTGGTCGGGCACGCAGTGGATTCCGCTACAAACCGAAGGGGGGCATGTGAGTTTCGCCCCGACCACCGAAACAGAATGGGCGATAGCGCAGCATCTGCAGAAAAAATATGGTCATGTTTCAATGGAACGGTTGCTGTCCGGTCCCGGATTGATGAATATTAATCAGGCTCTAAGGGAGTTGGCCGGACAACCACCAGAGCCATTGGAACCGGCGGACATCACCGAGCGGGGACTGACTGACAGTTGTCCGTATTGCAAGGAAACCCTAGACATATTCTGTGCCTTACTGGGCGGAGCCGCCGGTAATTTAGCGCTGACTCTGGGTGCCCGCAGTGGGGTTTATATCGGCGGTGGGATTGCACCCCGCCTGGGGGACTTTCTGGCTCGTTCCGCCTTTCGCGATCGTTTCGAGGCCAAAGGACGGCTGAAATCTTACTTAACTCCCATTCCTGTCTGGGTGATTACCGCTGTTCACCCAGCCTTGCGGGGCGTTGCTGCAGCCATATCGCCTACCGAGTGAGGCTCGAAAAAAACCACCGCAAAGCGGTGGGTAGAGGAGGAGCTACAGAGTTAAAGGGAAATCTGGATATGTTATGGCGCTAAAAGCTGGTTCCCACAGACAGCATAAGAACCCAGGGATCAATGTCGACATCCACTTTTCGTTTGACGCCATTGGTCTTGAGCGTAGCCTCTGTTTCGATATCGACATACCAAGCGGTTAGATTGGCGAACCAATTGTCTTTGAACACCACATCAACGCCTGCCTGAGCGGCCAACCCCCAAGAGTCGTCCAATTCAAGATCGGTCTTCCCACCCAAGGCGTTTTCCAACCTAGATGAGGTATCCTCGTCGAAAAACAGTGTGTAATTGATGCCGGCGCCCACATAAGGGCGTATCTGGGCCTGCGGCATAAAGTGATACTGAATGGATAAGGTGGGTGGCAATACCTTGGTATCTCCGATACGTCCCAGCACACCAATCGACCCTTCCCCATTGATGTCATGCTGAGCCGGAATCACACCCAGTAATTCCAGTGCCAGGTTATCGGTCATCATATACCCGATGGTGAAGCCCAAGGTCACATCGTCATCCACGCTCACTTCGGAACCGGGTATGCCGCTCACCGAACCGCTATCGTCGTTCGGCAGCACCCAGGCGGGGCCTACCCGAACCAGCCAATCGCCTTGTTGGAGGGCAAAAGCAGGGGTCGCGATCAGGGTAGCCAAGGCCGCGATGCTGAGTACTGATAATGTGATTCGTTGATACATTGTTATTCTCTCCTCGTAATCTTTTCCTAGGTTGCTATCGTCCTAATGGAACAAGATATGCTCCATTTATTAGTGTATAGCGTATCAGCCCGATAAGTATCATTTGTAAACAATTGTTGCATCCTGAACACCACAAGGTGCTGGGCTACATGATCGGTAATAACGCATAAGTCGGGTAGGTAGCTAATTTTTCCCGTCCGCGCAAAGCCAGCAACTCCAGTAAAAACACACAGCCGATTACCCGTGCTCCACCGTCTTCCAGCAAGCGGGCACAGGCTGACATCGTGCCGCCGGTAGCCAGCAGATCGTCTACCAAGATCACTTGCTGCCCGGCTTGAATGGCGTCCTGGTGCATCTCCACGGCATCAGTGCCGTATTCCAGAGCGTAATCCACTCGCGCCTTATGATGGGGCAGCTTGTTGGGCTTGCGGATAGGAATAAACCCTACACCTAAGCGGTAGGCCAGCGCGGCTCCGAAAATAAAACCACGGGCCTCCGGGCAAGCCAGGACGTTGGGTTGCCAGTTTTGTTGTTCGCAGTGTTCGGCGATTTTATCTACCGCGACTCGAAAGCAAGGGCCGTTGCCCAGCAAGGGAGTAATATCTTTGTACACGATGCCGGGTTTGGGGAAATCCTCAATGTCGCGAATCAATCCCCGACAGGTTTCCAAAGAAGGCGCTATTGAGAGTGTCATATTCAACCTACACTGTTGTGATGATTAAAAGATCGGCGAACGCTTGGAACGTTCCCTACTATAAGCTTGGGATGGACTGAATTGAGGTTCACTGTTTCTCTATACCAGACGTGGAGCAATAACTATGCATAACATTCTTAATTACTGTCTTGGTCTGATCATTGTGTTGTCCTCCGCCGTTGTCGTCGCTGACGAGTGGAATATGGCAACGCCTTATCCGGACAAGACCTTTCACACCCAAAATATCAACCAATTCGCTACCGACGTCGAGCAAGCCACTGCAGGTAAGCTCAAGATTACCGTGCACAGCGGTGGATCGCTGTTCAAACACCCG
>JAAUQA010000527.1 GCA_012032855.1 Candidatus Competibacteraceae bacterium | reverse complement strand
TTGCCCCAGTTGACCGCTTATCGGGCCGAACTGGAGGCTGCGCTCAGCGATTATCTCGGGTCGCCCGTACAGCTGGGTCAAGTGAAGGCGGCTTGGCATGGCTGGGAGCCGGTGCTGCGGATCCAGGATTTCAGCCTGCGTGACCCGGATAGTCGTTTGCCGCTGGTTCATTTTCAGCAGGCTTGGGCTAGGCTGGATTTACTGCGTTCCGTATTCAATGGACGAATAGTCCCGCGTCATATTCAACTACAGGGCGGGCGTTTAAGCCTGACTCGTGATACCCGAAGCGGTCTGGGCATCGTTCCCCGATCCACCGGAGGGGACGCGCGGTCGTTGGAGTCTGTGGCAACTTGGCTGTTTCCGGTAGCTTCTCTGGATATTATCCTCAGCGAATTGCGCCTGCCTCCCTCCAATCCCGGCGCGGAGCTGATTTTTCGAGATGTGCGGCTGAGTTTACGCGAAGAGGCCGGGCAACGACGCCTGGGGCTGTCGCTGGAACTGCCTGAAGCGCTAGGGCAGCGGCTGTCAATCGCGCTGACTCTGGATGCGGACAACAGCGATCCAGCGGACTGGCAAGGTGCCGTCTACGCGCGCGCCGAGAATGTGCAGTTTGCGGCATGGCCATTACCATTGACTCTGCCGGTAACCGGTCGCATCAGTGTTTTCGAGCTGTGGGGCGATTGGCAAGCGTTAACACTCACCCGGTTCAATGGACGGGCCGAACTGCAGGATTTATTACTCCCCGAGGTGCACGACGCGGCCCAACCCTGGTTACCGGAAATAGACCGATTAAGCACCACCTTCCATTGGCAAGCTTCGGAGCACGGTTGGCAATTCCGCAGTGATTGGCAGGGCACAAATGCTAGCTTATCCACCATCGATAGCGCGCTTGAGTTGAACTATGCGCTGCCAACAACCGGTCGACCCGCTCAGTTGGAAGGCAACGCCACCGCCCTGCGTATCCAGGACTTAACTGCGCTACTAAAGCCTTGGCTCAATGAACCACAACGCCTGTGGCTGGCACGATTAAAGCCTACTGGCGAGATACCAACGCTCACCTGGTGCATCCCGTTCAATGACGCGAAACCGGTTGGCGATTACAGCATAACCGCCGGTTTTCAGAATTTGACGACACAAGCCTGGGAACAGCTCCCCTCAGTAGCGCAATTGGCCGGAGACTTCACGCTCACACGCAACAAGGGACGCCTAAAACTGGACACCGAGCAGTTTCAGCTCAACGCTGATGCGCTGGATGAACCTTTCGCAGGAGCACGTTTGCAGGGGGAAATCGACTGGCGACGGCAAGCCGACGGCAAGCTGCATGTGGAAACGACCGAGCTCAGCATTGCCGCTCCCGAACTCACCGCCAAACTTGACGGTTTCGCAACCCTGGCTGCTAATAACGCCAATCCGTATTTGAACGTGAAGCTGGACTATGCACTGGCAGACTTGAGTCGAATCAAAACCTTTTTACCGCGTAAGCTCATGAAGCCTAAATTGGTGAAGTGGTTGGATCGGGCATTGGTCAGCGGTCGCGTGGATAACGGCCAACTCATTATTCAAGGTCATTTGACGGATTTTCCTTTCGATAATGAAGGAGTATTCGAAGCTCGTCAGCAGGTGCACGATGCGATCGCCGATTACGCGCCCGGATGGCCGCGGATCGAAAACTTGGAAGCCGAAGTTGTGTTTCGCAACCGCACGTTTCAGATGAAGGCCGCAGCCGGCACCTTGCTTGATGCGCAACTGGATCAGGCAACCGCCCGCATCAACGATCTGAGCAAAGCCATCGTAGAGATTGATGGTTTAGCTCGTGGGCCTGCTGCAACGGTATTACAAGCGTTGCGGGATAGCCCCTTGGCAAAAAAAATCGGTCCCTACATTGCGGGAATGCAGGCCAGCGGAGACAACACACTGGAATTAACGCTGTCCGTGCCGCTGGATAAAAGCCCGATACATGGGCAGGGCAGCATCGGGTTCACCGGTAATACGCTGCGGATACCTGATTACGGGATGGAGTTGGACCAGGTACGGGGCAAACTGAAGTTCGCCGATCATGTGTTGTCGGCCGACGATATACAGCTGGTACTGCGCGGTGAGCCGGCGCGGTTGGACATCGACACGCTGGAGTATTCCAAGAAACCCGCCATCCACTTTACTCTCCAAGGTCTTTGGGATTTACCGGCGTTGGCAAACAACGACCAGCTGACACCCTATATTGTCGGCAAGGCACCCTGGCGGATAGTGCTCAATGTACCGACCGAGCGCATGGATAACGAACTTGCTTTCGCCTTGGAATTAAGCTCCGAGTTAGAAGGCGCAACAATAAAACTGCCGGCGCCGTGGGGCAAACTGGCAAATCAGCGTCGTACCCTAAAGCTCAGCGCCCGGCGGAGCAACGCCACAGCCATGCAAATCCGGCTGAACTACGCACCGGACACCCAGGCAGTGTTGGAATGGACTAATTGGCCACGACAACCGCGCTTCCAGCGGGGAGTCTTACAGATCGGCGATACCGGCTCCGACTCGTTACAATTGCCCACCGATCCCGGTTTGGTTGTCAATGCCCATCTGCCACGTTGGCAATTAACAGCGTCAGCGCTACCCGCTGAGAGCGGTTCAGAATTTCCTACGTGGTTAACCCGGTTAAATGCCCGCTTCGATGAATTGCTCATCGGTGATTGGAGCATTCCGCAGCTAACCCTGGCGGTGTTGCCCCAGGATGGACAGCTCGCCCTGCTATTGGCAAGTACCACGCTTGCCGGGCGGCTATGGTTACCAATACCGGGATCAGGGATGCCGGTGCAAGGTGTATTTGATCGGTTGGCGTTGGAGCCGCCCGCCCAGGCTTCACCCCGTTCGACGACGGCGAGTGGGGTTGATCCGCGCTGGTTGCCGCCTTTAGATCTCACCGTGCAGGACCTGAGTTGGGAAGGTCGCTCTTTGGGGATCTTGAAAATCGCCACTCAACCCCAATCGCAGGGTCTGCGTTTAGTCGATCTACACCTGCAATCACCCCAACAGGAGTTAACGGCTACGGGTGATTGGCTGATGACCGAGCAAGGGTCTTTATCCCGCATTCAAGCCGGTTTAAACAGCGCCGATCTGGGCGAAACCTTGCGCATTCTGGGCTATGCGACCGGCTTGGAAGGTGGCGAAACCCGCGCCGAATTAACAGCAAGTTGGCGGGGAGGATTAACTGATTTCTCACCCACCCGACTGGATGGTCATTTGGATTTCGCGATCGGCACCGGCCAGCTGGTGAACGTAGAGCCC
>JAAUQA010000526.1 GCA_012032855.1 Candidatus Competibacteraceae bacterium | reverse complement strand
TCACCCCCACCCTCGCCCTCCCCCGTCAAGGGGGAGGGAAAAAGAGCAGCCTTGAGTCGGTCCGGAGGGCGCTGTGGTTTCAGTCGTTTCCCATACTTCTTAACCGAATCGGAGATCCCCCCGTGGAATTGCTGCTTGATCCGCAAGTCTGGATAGCGTTAGCGACCCTAACAGCACTGGAGATCGTGCTAGGCATCGATAACATCATTTTATCTCGATTCTGGTCGCTCGACTGCCGCAAGCGCAACGCAACAGCGCCCGGGTTATCGGTCTCGGCTTGGCGATGGGCACGCGGATTTTGCTGCTGCTGTCGCTGGCTTGGATCATGAAGCTGACCGCACCGCTATTCACGGTGTTTGCCCAGGAGATTTCAGGGCGGGATTTGATCATGCTCACCGGCGGGTTGTTCTTGCTGTGGAAAAGCACCTTCGAGATTCATAACAGTCTGGAAGGCAACGAAGAAGGCCACACGGCAAAAGCAGCGGGATTCATGTCGGTATTGGTGCAAATCGCTATCCTCGACATCGTGTTTTCACTGGACTCGGTGATCACGGCAGTAGGATTGGTGGATCAAGTCGAGGTAATGATCACCGCTATCGTGATCGCCGTACTGGTGATGATGTTTGCCGCTAAACCCATCGGTGATTTCGTTGATGAGCATCCCACTCTCAAAATATTGGCATTGAGCTTTTTGATTCTGGTCGGTGTTTCGCTGATTGGTGAAGCGTTCGATCTGCACATTCCCAAGGGTTACATCTACTTTTCGATGGCGTTCTCGGTCGGCGTCGAAATGCTGAACCTGCGCATGCGCAAGAAAAGGCAGCCGGTACATTTGCACAAGCCAATTAAGGAAGAGGCGTAAGGGCACGTTAGCTTGTAACGCAATCAGGTCGTAATTCGGACACTCTCGCTAACCGATGTTACGGCCTTGGTTGTTGCATAACTTTCGCCGAGTGTACCGGCTGGACAGTTGGTTTAGAACCCGGTTGACTGCCACCGGTTTCTTGGTGGCTGGCGCAGCAGCGGCGGCTGGTATCATCGGCGTGAATCCGAATCTGACTCTCGGCAGTCAGATTTTTTCTCTGTTGCTGAGTGTATTACTGCTAGCCGCGGTCAGCAGTGGGTTCTTTCGCCCCAAGCTGCACGTCCACCGTTTGTTGCCGCCGTTAGCCACCGTCGGCGAGCCCTTGCGTTACCGGTTGCGATTGGAAAACCGTGGTGCGAAGTTTCAACGCGGGCTTTCCATCTGCGATGAACTTCAGCAAAGTTGGCCCTCATCGCAGGAATTCCGCCAGCGCCACGATCCTGATGACCGGCAGCGCAACCCCTTCGACCGTGCCGTTGGTTATCCCAAGTGGCTGTGGCTGCTGCGGCAATTGCGGGGCGCCGATGCGACTCCGCAAACATTACCGGACCTGGCTCCCGGCGAAACGACGGAAATCAACCTGCAATTGGTTCCGGTGCGGCGCGGCTATCTGCGTTTCCGGGGGTATCGCATCGCTCGGCCCGATCCGTTCGGGCTATTCAATGCAATCCGCCGCCTGCCGGAACCCGCGACTCTGCTGGTGCTACCCAAACGTTATCCCATCTCCCGTCCCAACTTGTCCGGCGGGCGTTTATATCAACCGGGAGGCGTTACATTGGCATCCAGCCGTGGCGACGCCGAAGAGTTCATGTCGCTGCGCGATTACCGCCCTGGCGATTCGTTGCGCGATATTCACTGGCGCAGTTGGGCGAAAACCGGCAAACCTATCGTCAAAGAAAAGCGCCCGGAGTATTTCACCCGCCATGCCCTGGTGTTGGATACCTTTGTTACTGTCGGAGCGGAAGCGTTGTTCGAAGAGGCGGTCGCTGTAGCCGCTTCGTTCGCCTGTACAGTGGATACTCAAGATAGTTTGCTGGATTTGATTTTTGTCGGTCCGCAAGCCTACCGCTTTACGGCGGGACGCAGCCTGGGCGGCAGCGAACAGCTGTTAAAAATCCTGGCCTGTGTAGAGGGCAATTACTCGGGAAAGGTGGACAAATTGCGCACTGCGGTCTTGCAGCAGGTAAACCAATTCAGCGCCTGTATTCTGGTTTTTTTGGGCTGGGATATTGCGCGTCAAGAACTGGTGCGCAGTTTGCGGCAAAGTGGCGTTCAAGCATTAGTTTTAGTTATTGCCGATGGGGTTTCATCTGAATCCACCGAAGTTGCCGAACTGGGGGCAGTTATCCTGACTCTCGGGCAAATTGCAGAAAAATTACAGACTGTTCGATGGGTTTCAACCGGCAGGGAAGTAGTGATCCGATTAATCAGCAAAAACGATCGGAAAAAATGGCACTTCCATTTTTATTGGAGTCCCAGATTGTTTATTCGCAAGCATCCTTTCTATGTATAAATATAGATACAATGAAACAGCGCAAGAATCTCGACAGGAGAAGCAGTCTTGGCATTATACGAAAAACTTGGATTTATTTCCCATCCCTTTCTTAAAACAAATGCTGACGAAGAGGAGCTGTTAAAGACTTATTTTGTTCCTCCCTCTTATTTTGACGCCATTCTTGGAGACCCTAGCGCCCCAAACTCTTCGATAGTTTTAGCACCTAGAGGTGCGGGAAAATCTGCACAAAGGCGTATGGTCGAGGCCAGCGCTTACTCTTCTGGATACCTGGCGGTTACGTACGACAGATTTGAATTCAGTGGGAGTCAAAAGCTCAATGAAATTTCTCTTCAATATCATCTAAGGAACATTATTACCAGGATATTAGTATCATTTCTCTCTTACTTGAGCGAATGGCCTGACGTTTCGAAAAAACTGACCAAAGAAGAGAAGAAGCAGCTTGCAATATTTATACATACCTATCTTGGTGGAATAACTGGAGATGAAATACAGGAAGTGCTAAATGAACTTAAGAGTCTTCCCGATAAATTCAAAGACTTCTGGAGAAGAAATGTAGGCTTTATGGAGCCAGCAATAAATTTCCTATTAAACAACTATAACCTGGAAAGTGTAGATTTACCAGACGCAAGACAAGAAGAAAAGAGACTCGGAGAGACTTATAAGTTCCAGCTTGAGTCCTTGCTTAAACTAGTAAAGAAGATTGGATTTAAGTCTATTTATATTTTAATCGATAGACCAGACGAGACAGAAAAACGGGAAACAATCCAGAAGGCACATATTTATTAATAAGCCGTTAATAAAGGATTTAGAGCTATTAGGATTATTTGGTTATGGCTTTAAATTCTTTCTGTGGGATCAAATTGAACCATTTTTAGAGCTGACGCAAGGCCTGATAGAATTCCGCAA
>JAAUQA010000525.1 GCA_012032855.1 Candidatus Competibacteraceae bacterium | reverse complement strand
CGTCTATGGCGGGGCGCAGCGCGGCGCAGGTTGCCGCGACCAGCCCGGAATTCCTGAAGGAGCTCGGCCTGCTGGGTTCGCTGTCGATGAACAGTTGTACTCGCTGAATCGAAAGGCCTTCCGGAGCAATTGCCCAGCCGCGCACGATAGCGATGCCGGAAGCGGTATCGCCATTCAGTGGGCTTTCCAATAGGGCATGTTGTATGCCGGTTGCCGCACGGGTATTAAAACTCTGTGATTGGGCGACGGGTCCGCTTTTCTCGACACTGGATTGAGCGCTGGGCGCCGCAGTAACCATGCCTAGAGCCTGGGTATTCTGAAACCAACGGAGCCGCGCGTTAACCGATTGGACGACTTGACTATCCTTGTCACGGACTTGTAATCCATTGATCAATATTTCCTGGTCCTGCCGTGCGGCGTTGGCAGACGATAAATCGACTTGGTCGATGAATGCGGCATTACCCGGTTTGACGACGGTGACATTATGAGTACGGCTGAACTGCGCGCCGCTACTGTCGCGAATATCGACCTGGATAGTGTGTGCTCCATTAGTCAGTTCGCCGTAGTTGAAGGTGAGTCCATAGCCGCTATTGCGGGTGTTAGCGCTGGGAAACTGCGGAAAGAACGTTTCAACATCTGCGCGAACACTGCAGCAAGGAATCGCATTGATTTCCTCTCCGTCGATACGCAGAGTGACTTGTTCGATCTGCACCCCGGCAGCGTCCGAGAATGCCCAGCCACGAATGATGCCGATCCCGGAGACGGGTTGATTATCGGTCGGTCCTTCCAATTCAGCCATCAGGGCGGCTTCTGTCCGGGGAGACAGTACAACGCCTATAGCCAGCAACAGCAAACCAATCAGGTGGATAAACATCTCGTTATCTCCTCGCTTTAGCGCCGTAGAGTCGCATATTCTTGGTTGACTTGTGGTTCAACCTATCGTTCATATGCCGTACAAAATAATCACAGCGCCTGTTTTGTTGCTGCGGGTACCCATGCACCATGTTCGCTATCAAGATCACCCCAGAGCAGGACATGTAATCGCTGTAACGTCTCTCGGTGGGCTAATAGTTCTCTTTTCTCAGCTGTGCTCAGACTTGAAGGCCCGCAATCCAGCAATTGGTAGCCTAATCCCTCCAGATAATGCTGCTGTCGGCGATTAGTTGTTCGAGTTGGCAATAATGCGGTATGTAGCGCATGGGTAAATGGGTGGTTGAGTGCTTGTAAGAAAAAACTTTGTTCCTTCAATAGTTCGCTAGGTGACGTGTGGTCGATTGCTTCGCGAAACAGCGTAAGTACCCGTGGCGGGTTGGTTTCCTGAGGGGTAAGGAACAACCCCATGCGCTGTGTGACTTGACCCCATTTTACGCTACTAGATAAGATCGATAGCGGGATGGCCAACACCATTCCCAGCAGTACGGGAGTAAACCACCAAAAGAAGTTGGGAATGTAAAGATAGGACCCTATCCCGATGGCGATTCCCAGAGCGGTTTGACCAGCGTGAGCGAAACACGCTTCTTTAACGCCGGTTTGGTGGTCGTCTCGTTGTTGTACCGGCCAGCCGATGGCGCGCCTGGCCAGAATTAATAATACAAACTTCGCCTGAAATAACATCAATATCGGGGCGAGCAATACAGAAAATAGACTCTCCAACAACACGCTGAAGCCGGCCTTGAGAAAACCGCCGAAACCACGACTGAGTTTAGTGTCTCGCGCCAAGAGAAGTAGCGCCAGCAGTTTAGGCAGGAACAAAAACGCTAGGGTGACTACCAAGACAGTTTGCATTTCTACGGCGTAAGAAACCGGCCAAACCGGGGTGAAACTGTCGCCGAAAAAATACACCGGTTGGTCTTGCGCTTGAATAAACGCTTCTATACCCGTCAACACCAGAAACAGCAACCATAACGGCGAAGCGAGGTAGGACATAATACCCATGAGCAGATGCAGACGGCTGAGCGGATGAAAGCCGCGCGCAAAAATCAGCCGGGTATGTTGTAGATTGCCTTGGCACCAGCGCCTATCGCGTTTGGCGTAGTCGATCAAGGTGGGGGGGATTTCCTCGTAGCTCCCCCCTAAATCATAGGCCAGCCAGACTTGCCAACCGGCCTTGCGCAACAGCGCCGCTTCGACGAAGTCATGACTAAGTATTTTGCCACCGAAAGGTTCTCGCCCCGGAAGATCAGGTAAACCACAGCAGTCTGCGAACGGTTTGATGCGGAGGATCGCGTTATGGCCCCAGTAATTCCCTTCGCCCAATTGCCAGTAATTCAGGCCGGTCGTGAACAATGGTCCGTAGATCGTGCTTGCGAATTGCATAATGCGGGCGAACAACGAAACTCGATTGACTGGCACCGGCGGTACCTGTATCAGTGCTACTGGCGGGTTGTTCTCCATGAGTCGCACCATATCGACAAGGGTGGTGCCGGCCATCAGGCTGTCAGCATCCAGAACGATCATATAGCGATAGCGTGCGCCCCAACGGCTGCAGAAATCGGCGATATTGCCGCTTTTACGACCGGTATGCGAAATCGATTGCGATAAAATATCCGCCCGTTGCCGTTCAGCGAGTGACACAGATGGTGCCACTGTAACTCTTCTTCAATCCAAATATCCGGATCTTGAGTGTCGCTGAGTATAAAAAAATCAAACAACTCAAGCTGTCCGATCTCTTGCAAGGACTGATAAACAGCGCCTAACCGAGCGAATACGCGGAATGGCTCTTCATTGTAGACGGGCATCACAATGGCCGTGCGTAGTGCCGTTGCACACGCCGCCGGAACAACCCCGGCTGTCGCCGAGATTGCGTAGCGGTCACGTTGGGTCAGGCGGATTACGAAACCGATCATGGCGGTCCAGAAAGACGCGCAGATCCAAAGCAGCAAAATCGCATACAACACCAGCAATACCACTTCCAAAGGGCTGATACCGTCAGTTTGATAGACACTGATCAACAGACCCATGGCAATTAAAGTAGCGACAAGCGTTAGGGTAAAGAAAATCACCCGCCGCAGCGTGTAGCTGGGTGAGAACGGTGGGTTCATTTGGCTTTACCCGCTCTAGTCAGCCACCGGTTTAGCGCATTCCGGCAGATCAGGAACAGCCGTTTAAGTGCCGTCATGGGGTAAAGGAGCGAACCCGACACGATGCGCTGTTCCGGCATGGCCAATTCTCCGCATGGTGGGACGGGTTCAGGCAAGGTTTGGGACAGCATACTGATGGTCTCCGGTCGATGGCTGTGAGTCGCCAGTTGCATCGGCCAGTCGGGTACTGCGCCGTCGAGCAGTGCC
>JAAUQA010000082.1 GCA_012032855.1 Candidatus Competibacteraceae bacterium | reverse complement strand
CGCTGATCTCGGCCCGCTCGGCTCCGTGTCGTACTACGCTGTTGTCACCCCGGTCTCCCAGCAGCAAGGCCAGTGCATCGACGATGATGGACTTGCCGGCCCCGGTTTCACCGGTCAACGCGCTCATGCCCGGCGTCAACTCCAACTCCAGGTGATCGACGATGGCGAAATTGCGAATGTGTATCTGGGTTAGCATGTCGAATTCAGAGAGTAACAGCTGTGCGGATTTTATCCCTCGTCAGCGGGACAAGTTGCCGATTTGCCCGAGACCGAAATAGGTCCACATTTTACTGAGTATTTGTTGCGCGAGGGTGCCGGTTCCACTATGCGCTGTGCTGGTGAGGCATTGGCGAGCGCTGCGGACAACCGTAAGCGACGTTCGGCCACCGCTATGCTGAGCGCCGTTCCGACTTCCGGGCGATGCTTCAAAATATGTTCCATGCAGTCTTTGGTGATTTCACACACTTGGCAATCGGTTGCGGCAATAACGGTGGCCGAGCGGGGGTCGTTGGTCAATAACGAGATCTCGCCGACAAAGTCACCTGGTTTCAGTATTGCCAAGCGGATTTTAGGGCGATCAGGGCGCGTCTTCCAACACCACATGGAGTATGCCCTCGATCAACAGAAACATCGAACTGCCGGCGTCTCCCTCCCTGACCATGCACGCTGTTCTCGGCAAATGTATGCTGTTGTGCCGTCTCTGCGATCAAACCGATTTCCTGCTCATTTAGACCCGCGAATATCGTTGTCCGCATCAGCAATTGTTCCAGATCGACAGGCCCCTTTGGGTTGGGGGAGTGAGCCGGTAAGGGCGCGTGAAAGACATCCTGTTTGGGCAAGGCCGGTTTTAAGCCGGCATGTTGGAGATGGTGTAACAGACTGCTCCAGACAGCATGGGTCGCCTCCGGTTCAGACACTTCGGTCGGGATGATCCAAAACCGAATGAGATACTCTATACCGCGTTCATTGATCCCGGCCAACAACACATCGGGGGGCGGCTGCTCGACAGGACCGCGCGGTTGCCCGGTGGCACCCCTGACTCCGGCGAGTAGCACGCGTAGTGCTCGTTCCGGTGGTACGATATAATCTAAATGCAAGCGCAACGAGAACCGGGCGAATCGTTCCGGGCGAGAATAATTGCTGACGATTCGCTCGCCGAAAAAATTATTCGGTACCACCACCGAGATGTTGTCGCGCGTCACAATGCGGGTGGTGCGCCAGTTGATCTCGGTCACCCAGCCGGCCAAACCGGTTTTGATCCTTGTTCCTCAATGCCGACCCAATCGCCGATCACAAAAGGGCGTTCGATATTGAGACTCAAGCCGGTGAATAAATCGAGGATAATATTGCGTAACGCTAGACCGAGTACGATACCGATTGCTCCAGAGGTGGCCCACACCCCGCTGACCGGTAAGCGAAATACGTGAATCGAAATTAACACCAGGGTCACTGCGAAAATAAACCCGGTCACCACATCCCGTAAATACTGGGGAATATGGCCGTCGAAAGTACGTGACAACAGGCCATCCCAGAGCAGGAGTGCGGTCAGACGACTCACCAGCAAAGCGCCGCATAGCCATAAACTCAATTCCACCCCGAATGCCAGCCATTCGCCTAACCCGGATAGACTGCCGTCGTCATTCGCTCCCGTCCACGGACTGAGAATCCAATACAGGACAAATAGCACGATAAAACTGAACCCGGGCAATACCAACTGCTGCCCGAGTAGAATGCGGTCAAAAATATGCCCCGAGTTTGGCTTTGGATTATGCCGTGACATCACTGATTGGGTTGCCTGAACTCACCCGTGAAAGGTGAACCTTCCAGCACGGTTCCCCAGTTCAGCTTGGCTCTCAGTAACTGGAAATAGTCATGATTGGTCGGATGGATCAAACGCAGTTTGCGGCGTTTTTTGCGGATGATGACGTGATCGCCGGGATTCAATCCCAAACTGATTTGACCATCACAGGTGACCTGCGTCTGCGTGGTGCTGATGCCATTGAGCGACACTTCGATTTCGCTGTCCGCACCCACCACAATGGGACGGTCGGTTAGACTGTGGGGACATATGGGCACCAATACAACGGCTTCCAGCGAGGGATGGAGAATGGGGCCTCCGCCGGACAGGGCATAGGCGGTCGAACCGGTCGGTGTGGAAATGATCAACCCGTCGGCTCGATAGGCATTGAGAAACTGGCCATTGACAAAGGTGTCGATTTCGATCATGCGGGCGACTTCACGTTTATGCACGACGACATCGTTCAGCGCATCAGCTTGGGTTACAGCACGACCGTCGCGGATGACCTCGGCATGCAGCAAAGAACGCATCTCTTCACGGAAATTACCGGCGAGAATATCATCCAAGCTGTGCGGGATTTCTGCCGGAGAAACGTCTGCGAGAAATCCCAGCCGTCCCAAGTTGACACCTAGAATGGGTACCCGGAAATCCACCAAAGAACGGGCGGCATTTAACAGCGTACCGTCGCCGCCGACCACAATCGCTAAATCGCATTGGCGGCCGATAATCCGGCGTGATGCGGTTTCCAGTCCGTTGGGGGGCACTAGCTTCGCTGTTTCATCGTCTAAGAAGACGCGTAAATTACGCCGTCGCAAGAAAGCCGCAATTTGCGTCAGCGTATCCGCCACGCTGGGATCGCCGTATTTTCCAATCAGGCCAATAGTGCTAAATAGTGTGGGCATGAGCAATACAATCGGGTGGGCGCTATAAAGTTATCAAACTTATCATTTCAAAACCTACCCGCCAACCGGCTTGACACGGTGGGGGGGACTTGTTAGGTTCCAGTTTTAGCACTCTATTCTTGCGAGTGCTAAATTAACGGTCGCCGAGGTCTACTACCATGAGTGATAGTGACAATTCAGAGTATGCTGTGCTTAACGAGCGCAGCCGGCACTTGCTCAACGCATTGATTGAGCGGTATATCCGTGACGGTCATCCGGTTGGCTCGCGCACTTTAGCTCGTGACACCGGCTTGGATTTGAGTCCGGCGACGATTAGAAACGTGATGGCCGATTTGGAAGAACTCGGGTTTCTCCATTCACCGCACACTTCGGCTGGGCGAACGCCTACGGTACGCGGTTACCGCTTTTTCGTCGACTCATTATTGCAAGCTAATCCGTCCCACAATGAAGAAATTGAGGCGCTCTGGCAACATTTGACCCCTCACCGGAACACGACGGATCTGCTGCAATCGGTGTCTACGTTGTTATCCGGGGTGACTCGGTTGGTGGGGGTGGTCATGGTGCCCCGCCATCAATCGCTGACGCTGCGCCAAGTCGAGTTTTTACCACTCGCTGATAACCGGGTGTTGTCCGTATTGGTGATCAATGAACAGGAAGTGCAAAACCGCATCATTACACCAAACGTCAATACACCAGCGAAGAGCTCCAACAAGCGGCCAATTACCTCAATGCCCATTGTCGCGGTCAGGCCATCCATCACATTCGCGGCGGGTTGCTACGGGAAATGAAATCGGCGCAAGAGGCGGTAGACGCGATGATGCAAGCGGTCATTGATATGGCCAGTCAAACGTTTACGGCCGATGAGGGCGAGCCCGAAGATTATGTGCTGGCCGGTCAAACCAATTTGATGGGGGTCGATGAGCTGGCCGATATGGAAAAACTACGTCACCTGTTCGAGGCCTTCAATCGCAAGCAGGATATCTTGCACCTTTTCGATCAGTGCCTGCATGCCCAGGGAGTGAAAATATTTATCGGCAGTGAGGCCGGTTGTGGTGTGTTGGAAGACTGCAGCGTAGTGACCGCGCCGTATTCTATTGAAGACAAGATGTTGGGTGTATTAGGCGTGATCGGCCCCACTCGCATGGCCTATGATCGGGTCATCCCCGTGGTCGATATGACGGCGAAATTATTGGCTTCCGCCTTGAATTCTCGCAATTAAACTCCATCTAGCGATTGAACTTACACTTTTGATCCGCTTCAGTGAAGCGACTCAGCGAATTATTGTATTGGAGGACTTGGATGAGCCAAGAAAACAACGCCGACGCCCACCTAGCAACCTCGCCGGAAGAAGACGCAAACCCGGCGCAGGAATCGAAAGGAGACGTTTCCAGCGAACCCGCAAGTGATTCATTTGTGCCGGAACCAGTCGAAGCAGAGGGTAAAATTCTGGATGCCGAAGCGTCATCAGCGCCCCCTGATGCGCACACCTTGCAAGCCGAATTGGAACAAGCGCTGGCCAAGGCTGAAGAAAATTGGAATGCGTTCCTGGGGGTGCGTGCGGAAATGGAAAATTTGCGCAAACGGAGTGAACGGGACGTGCAGAATGCCCATAAATTCGCGCTAAAAAGCTTTGTAGAAGGTCTGCTGCCGGTCAAAGACAGTCTGGAAATGGGGATAGCCGCCGCCGAAGAAACACAGGACGTGCGCAAATTGTTGGAAGGCTCTGAATTGACGCTTAAACAGTTGATCGGTGTGTTGGAGAAATTCGGTGTGCAAGAGTTGAATCCTCAAGGGGAACTGTTTAATCCCGAGTTTCACGAAGCGATGGCGACTCAGCCTGCCGGTCAAGCCGAACCGAATACCGTGATGCATGTCGTTCAGAAAGGGTATTTACTCAACGACCGCTTGATTCGACCCGCTATGGTTATCGTGGCCCAACGGCCCTAAACCGACCCGGCTAACAGTCCCCCTGACGGCTAACCGGTCAATGGGTGACGTAAACCTATTGAAAACACCGAACCCATCCCCCATTTATCAACAGGTATAACAATTGGGGTGGTGCCTAAGGCGCCATTTGCAACAGACAGAGTGAGGGCTATTCATGAGCAAGATTATCGGTATCGACCTGGGCACCACCAACTCCTGCGTGGCGATTATGGAGGGTGGCAAGCCACGGGTGATTGAAAACAGTGAAGGTGATCGGACCACGCCGTCGGTTGTGGCTTTCACCGAAAGCGGCGAAGTGTTGGTCGGCCAATCCGCCAAGCGGCAAGCGGTGACCAACCCGGATAACACCTTATTTGCCATTAAACGGTTGATCGGACGTCGTTTCGAAGATTCTGAAGTGCAAAAGGACATGAACATGGTGCCCTATCAGATTGTCAAGGCCGACAATGGGGATGCCTGGGTCGCCGCCAGGGACAAGAAAATGGCGCCGCCGGAAGTGGCGGCGCGGGTGCTGCAGAAAATGAAAAAACCGCCGAAGATTATCTGGGCGAGACCATATCCGAAGCGGTGATTACCGTACCGGCCTATTTTAACGACTCACAGCGCCAAGCAACCAAGGACGCCGGACGGATCGCAGGGCTGGAAGTCAAGCGGATTATCAATGAGCCTACCGCCGCCGCTTTAGCTTACGGTATGGATAAGAAGCGCGGCGACGCCAAAATCGCGGTGTACGATCTGGGTGGCGGCACTTTCGATATTTCCATCATTGAGATCGCTGAAGTTGATGGCGAGCACCAGTTCGAGGTGTTATCCACCAACGGCGACACCTTCCTGGGTGGCGAGGACTTCGACAAGCGAATCATTGATTATCTGTCACAGCAGTTCCAGAAAGACACCGGCATTGATCTGCGTGGCGATCCCTTGGCGATGCAACGTCTGAAAGAAGCCGCTGAGAAAGCCAAAATTGAGCTGTCCTCCAGCCAGCAAACCGAAGTCAATCTACCCTATATCACCGCCGATGCCAGTGGTCCTAAGCATCTAAACATCAAGCTCACCCGTGCCAAGCTAGAAGCCTTGGTTGAGGAGTTGATCGAACGGACTATCGGTCCGTGCAAAATCGCCCTTAAGGATGCGAGTCAGGGAGTCGGTGATATCGACGAAGTCATTTTGGTCGGCGGCCAGACCCGGATGCCCAAAGTCCAGGAAGCGGTCAAGAATTTCTTTGGCAAGGAACCCCGCAAAGACGTTAATCCTGACGAAGCGGTAGCGGTCGGTGCGGCCATTCAAGGCGGCGTGTTGGGCGGCCAGGTGAAGGACGTGCTGCTGTTGGATGTCACTCCGTTGTCCTTGGGCATCGAAACCCTGGGCGGAGTCATGACCAAGTTGATTGAAAAGAATACCACTATCCCGACCAAAGCCAACCAAGTGTTCTCAACCGCCGAAGACACCCAAACTGCGGTGACTGTGCACGTGTTGCAAGGCGAGCGGGAACGGGCCGGCGCCAATAAGTCGCTGGGCAAGTTCGATTTATCCGGGATCCCACCGGCGCCGCGCGGCGTGCCGCAAATCGAAGTCACTTTCGATATTGATGCCAACGGCATCTTGCATGTGTCGGCTAAAGACAAAGCCACCGGCAAGGAACAATCCATCGTGATTCGGGCTTCTTCCGGCCTGAGTGACGATGAGATTCAGCAAATGGTCAAGGATGCCGAAGCCCATGCTGATGAGGATCGTAAATTCCACGAACTGGTGGATGCACGCAATCAGGCGGAAAACTTGATTCATGCCACCGAGAAGTCGCTCAGCGAGTTGGGTGAAAAAGTCGAAGGCGGCGAACGCCACGATATTGAGAACGCGATTTCCGATCTGCGCGATGCGGCCAAGGGCGACAACAAGGATACCATCCAGGCCAAAACCCAGGCGCTGGGCGAACTGTCCGGCAAATTGGCCGAGCGGGTCTATGCTCAGACCGCCTCTGCCGCCGGCGCGCATGAAGGAGATCCCGGTGCGGGTGGTGGGCAAAAGCCGGCTGATGAAGGCGTCGTTGATGCCGAATTCGAGGAAGTCAAGGATAAGTAACCGCGTGGGTTGACGAGCGTGCTCGTACCTAGTGAACCTGGGTTAGTGTTAGCACACTGACCTCGGACTAGTGCTATGATGGCGCACTTCAGTCCCGCCCCTAATTACCGGATCGAAGATGGCGAAACGCGATTACTATGAAATCCTGGGCCTTGCCCCTAACGCAAGCGAAGCAGAACTTAAGAAAGCCTATCGGCGTTTAGCCATGAAGCATCATCCGGATCGCAATCCGGATGATGCTGTGGCCGTGGAGCACTTTAAAGAAGCTAAAGAAGCTTACGAAGTACTCAGCGATCCGCGCAAACGCGCTGCTTACGACCAATTCGGCCATGCCGGCGTTGATCCCTCTGCGGGCGGTGGCGGCAGTGGCTTCGGTGATGCGGCCGACTTAGGCGATATCTTTGGCGGTGTATTCCGCGATATTTTCGGCGGTGGCGGTGGTTTCGGTGGCGGACGCGGTAGTCAAGGCTATCGAGGCGCTGATCTGCGTTATACCCTGGATTTATCGCTGGAAGAAGCCGTCTTCGGTACAACCGCTAAAATTCGCGTGCCGGCCTTGGTAACTTGCGAAACTTGCGATGGTAATGGCGCTAAACCTGGTACCAAAGCAGCGACCTGCACGACCTGCAACGGCGTCGGCCAGGTTCGTATCCAACAAGGGTTCTTCTCAATTCAGCAAACCTGCCCGCGTTGTCATGGACGCGGAACCTATATACCTGATCCCTGTACGACCTGCAGTGGCAGCGGTCGCATTGAGGAGCAAAAACCTTATCGGTCAAAGTGCCGGCCGGGTCGATAGTGGCGACCGGATCCGCTTGAGTGGTGAAGGCGAGATTGGAGAACAAGGCGGACCACCGGGCGATCTTTATGTCCAGATTCGCGTCAAGCCGCACCCGATCTTCACCCGTGAAGAGAGTAATCTGTATTGCAAAGTGCCGATTAGTATCACCCGGGCGTCGTTGGGTGGAGAGATAGAGGTTCCGACCCTGGACGGACGGGTAAACCTTAAAGTGCCTTCGGGCACCCAAACGGGCAAGGCATTTCGCATTCGCGGCAAAGGTGTCAAGCCGGTACGCAGCAGCGCGACTGGCGATTTACTGTGTCAAGTAGTGGTGGAAACCCCGGTTAACCTGACTAAAGAGCAAAAAGAACTGCTTGAACAACTGGCCGAGACCCTGGAGCAGGGTGGGCATCAACACGCACCGCAAGAGCGCGGTTGGCTGGATGGGGTCAAAAAGTTTTTCGAAGACATGAAGTTCTAATGCGGCGTAGCGTAGGACGCCTCAAGCGGCTTCTTCCAACGCGGTAGTGAATAAGGGGACGGGGGCATACTTGCACAAGTCTACTTCTCCCGTGTGCCGATTCACTGCTCCGGTTACTTCCATAGTATGCGAAAAACTCTTAGCGACGGCATAGATATAAAAATGCTCGTCGTGCATTTCGCTGCGTTTAACATACGCAATGCGATACCCGGTAGGCAACATGCTGTTGATCGTACTTTCGAAACGGTCTTCGCACGCGCGACCTGATAGGCTAGTGTTTTCTTCGACTGCGGTGAAATCGTAACGGGGCTTTATTTCGAGAGTGCTGAGGTTAATCATGGTCTATGCTCCGGCTATCAAATCAGTTGAATCACGTTAATGATAGCCTCAGCATTTTCAATGCCAGTTTATAAAACTTTGATTAATAATAAATAATTTCTGCTGCAGCGTATCGGTTGTATTTGTGGCCGATCACAATGAGCCGGTAGGCTCATTGTGATCCGTCACGGATTTAACTATCGGCAATTTCGATACGGCGACCGTCGGCAGACACATTGATGTCGATGGTTTCATTGCCCATCTCACCAACGAACTCATAGCGCACGACCTTCAAGCTTGCCGAATGACTGGCCTCAATATAAGTCGGTTTAAAGCCGGGTAATTTCTGTTCGATTGCGTTCATCACGGCTTTCGGCACCATATCTTCGGCGAACTCGATTTCAATCTCCTGGATTTCTCCGTTTTCATAGGCGTCGAACTCGAATTTTCGGCCATCCTCCAATACACCCTGAATCTCATAAACAAAACTACCATCAATTTCGGTTTCCGTATTCGCGCTGACTACTTTCGAGTCCGGCAGTTTCTCATTGATTGTATCTAGGATCGGTTTCGGCACTTGGTCGAGAGTAATCGTTTTCTCTTCACCTGCAAAAACAGCGCTGAAAAGACCGAGTCCCAAAACACATAGAGGGAGAATATTTAGAACTTTACGCATTATCATATCTCTCTAGATCTTATTTTGATCATTAAGCTTATTCGCAAAAAGATCAGCCAGTTCCTTACGAAGAATTTGCCAAAAATCTTGCAAGTTTTTATATTTTGTTATCGATAGCGCCAGATATTGGTCTAGATTATCAATCGCTGTATGCTGATCAGCTTCTTCCTGTTTCTGCAACTGTTGTTTCAGATGCGCAAGCGTTTCTTCCAGTTCGCTGATCTTATCTTCAAGGGACTTTTTGCTGGTGCTAAATTGATTCATCGTTTCCACCTCGCAGCGCTTACCAGCCCAATAATTGACTTAAACCGATCGCAGCAATCGGAATCAGGAAGAATACACAACCGATATACAACGCCACATACACCTTTTTCTTTACAGCCATTTCAGCAAGATATTCGGCGGCATAAATGGGAATATTACGTAAGAAGGGGATGCCATAGATCACGACAACGCCGAAGACATTGTAGACAAAATGGATTAATGCAATTTGCAACGCAAAAATTGCATTCGCCCCGGTTATTGCCGTCGCTGCCAGTAGCGCGGTAATACAGGTGCCGACGTTGGCCCCTAAAGTAAAGGGATAAACCTGCCGGAGACTGAACACGCCGCTACCCGCCAAGGGAACGATCAAACTGGTAGTGGTGGAAGAAGACTGCACCAGCACGGTAATTGCCGTACCGGAGAGGATGCCGGAAACGGGCCCCCGCCCAACAGCGTGATGCAGTATTTCTTTAGCTCGACCGACCATCAATACTTTAAGTAATTTACCGATTAAGGTGATAACAAAAAAGATTAAGGCGATGCCAGCGGTAATCAGTATGATTCCCGCAACTAAGTCTGATAAACCAATGCCGCCAAAAAAATCTTGCAGAAAACTAACCGGTGGTTTCACTAGGGGACTAATAAAATTAAAACCTTTTACCGACA